>QMMS01000082.1 GCA_003647375.1 Deltaproteobacteria bacterium | reverse complement strand
TCTTCACATCTTTGACGGCCCAGCTTCTCATGAACCAGGGGTTTTTCTATTGCAAGGGGTGGGAGGGGGGTGTGTTCATGTCCAGTGAGGTGATCTTCACCGGTATCGTGGGTATTGTTTTCCTGGGAGACCCCGTGACGTTGAGGTTCTGGGTCGGCGGCATTTTGATCTTTGGCAGCGTGGTGGCGCTGAATCGACTCAAGGCTTAGGGCTCATGCAAAAAATAACTTTACCCTAATTTTTATTGACAACTAAAAGTTGAAAGGTTAAAATTCGAGTTCTTTTTTGCATCCATCATGCTTGGACGGGTGTTTACCAAGATCGGCCTGACCAAGTGCCTGGCCGACAAAAGGTTGATTATCGCGGGAGCCTGTCTTCTGATCATGGCCACCAAGTGCACAGATTTTGAACTTAGGGGACCAAGAAAGGGCGTACAATCATGCAGTACCTGATGGATGATAAACGCCAGGATGCTTCCTGCGGTAAGATATTCGATGTCATGGACTGGTATCTGAAAGAGTATGCGTTCGCAAGAGAAAATATCTCCTTTTCCATGATCGGTGGTAAAGCGGTGGTGTTAATTGACAACCAGTTGCTGGACCATGACCGTGAGGCCGGTATTTTCCTGAACATCGATCAGTTTGTGGTCATGGATTCGGGCAATATCCCTGAACCTCTCAAGGTCTTCAGTACGTCCAAAGCTTTTCGGGTAAACCCCGAATTAAAAAACAGACTGCCGAAATCTTTCTGGCAGGAGGATAAGCGGGTGCCGGTCGGCAAAAAAACTGACGGCAAACCTGTTTTATTTCAAAAAGCGTGTGTCGGAAGCCCTGGAGGGGCGTGACCAGCTGGAACGCAATCTCAGCCACAGCATGCCCAGGATCGTGACCTCGACCTTTCCGGGACTGTCGGCGGCCCAGGCCAATACGCAGATCGAATTTGAATCGCAATAGCCAACGTACCTTGGAGGAGATATGAAACAATATTGTGTGAAGGACTTGATGGTTCCAATTTCAGAATATGCGACCGTAGCCGTGGGATCGACACTGTCCGAGGCCGTGCTTGCGCTGGAAAAAGCCCAGGAGGAATATTGCCATACCCAATACTCCCACCGTGCCGTACTGGTTTTGGACAGCAACAAACAGGTGGTTGGAAAAGTCAGTCAGTTGGATTTCCTGCGGTCCCTTGATCCAAAGGATGATAAAATTGAACGGATAAAGGATATCAGAAAATTCGGCTTTAGCTCAAAGTCCATTGCGCTTCAACAGGAACAGTACCGTCGGACGGCTCCACCAAACAAGGACATCTACACAAAAGCGGTCAAGCTCAAGGTTGAAGAATTTATGCAAACCCCTTCCGAAGGCGAGTACGTCAATGAAGACACTTCCCTTGATACCGCCGTCCACCAGCTGCTCACAGGGCACCATCTGTCTCTGCTGGTGACTCAAAAAAAGAAAATTGTGGGTATACTGAGAATGCCGGATGTGTTTGCTGCAACCTTCCATGTCATGAAAGAGGTCGAAGCAACCAAATTAGGTGAGGATATATCATGAAAGAACTCGAAAGACTATTGGACAGGATTATCCAGCGCGTCAACATCAACCTGCGGGAACTCGAATACGATGTGAACCCGTTGGTTCAAAAACTTATCCCACCGAACCAGATGACAAAATTTTATGCATTTTACGGCATTACGCCCCACCATCCGCTGCATCTTCAGTTCAGACACTCCAATTTGGCCGGCAGCTACTTTCTGGGAAAATGCAGTGTTACCAACTCACTTCTCTACAAGAGCGATATCAGGGGGGACGAACTCAAACAGAAAGCAGAGCTGTTCCAATATCAGGAATTTGAAATACCGGTGGCTGAGGATGAAGAGATCGAGATAGATGACAGCTTCCTGATCAAAACGCTGGTTCACAATTTTTCTCACGACCCGGAAACGTTGGAGAAATTTTTTATCAGGGATACCATCTCCACCCATTATGCCAATATCCACGGCTCCCCTTCGGATGGATGCTTCCTGGGGCCCTTTTCAACCGTTGATCTCACAACGATACGGGACTGTCTCGTCGGAACATTTTCTTATATACAAGCCGGGGAAGTGAGCCACCTGAATATTGAACCCGGGACGGTGTGGGTGCGTAGCCCTGAAACGTTCAATTTCCTGTACCGGTTTCCCCTTCAACGGTTGAACAATTACATCTATTTTGCTGCCGGTGGTTCTCCCCAGGGAGTCTTTATCGATTTTGTGGAAGATCGCAAAGAGGCTTTCCAGCGGATTTTTAACGTGGTCAACCTGGAACCTTCCGTGTCTGTTCCCAACAGCGCATCGCTTGACCGCTTTGCCGTGATCAGACCCAAAACGCATATCAGCGAAAATGTGCTGGTTTCACAGCGGGCCTTTCTTCAGAATGCCTGGCTCGGCAAAGGTGCCAACGCCCAGGAGCATAGCTATATCATCAACTCACGCCTGGAGGGTAATGACATTACCGCCCATGGCGCCAAAATTATCGAGGCTGACCTGGGTAAGGATGTATTTGTCGGTTTTAACTGTTTTCTGAGGGGACGACCGGAATCACGACTGACCATCGGCCAGGATAGCATCATCATGCCGCATACGATCATCGATGTCCACAAGCCAATGACGATTCCGGCAGGCTATTTGGTCTGGGGGCTGGTGACGGATGAAAAGGACCTGAAGAACAACAGTATGTCTCTGAAGGCCTTTTCAAAAATCAACACCCGCTTCTCAAAAGGTGACATGATTTTTGAAGGAAGCGGCGCCGAATTTGTTACAGTCTTCAAAGAGAGAATTCAGCATATCCTGGAGGCCAACGGGGCTTTTTTCAACGGTCATTCGAATAAGGGCCACGCCCAGCAAAATCAAAACATTTCCTTCAACACGATCCAACCCTATCCCATGGGAGAACAGGAAGGACTGTATCCGACCATCATCATCCGTCCGTGATGCGGGAAAAAGAATAAACAAACGGGGTGCATTCAAATGATCAAAACGTAGCCTTGGAGGTATAAAAAAGGGCTTTTGTTTAGGACATTTGGACATTCAATATTTGGATTTGTTTCGTATTTAGAATTTAGAATATCGGATGTACAAGTAAGCCCTTATAGGGCATGATCAGTGCCAGTCCCTCCAGACTTGGGTATCTACTTAAAAAACGTCAGCAAGGCGTGCAGGTTGGTCAGCGGGTGGGGTGGGCATCCCGGAATATAAAGATCCACCGGCAAGAGGTTGTCCAGGCCTTCTGTGATTTCAGGGCTGCCCCTGAAGGGTCCTCCGGTCAGGGTACAAGTACCCACGGCGATGACAACTTTGGGGTCGGGTACGGCCTCGTAGGTTTGAAACAGGGCCGTTTTCATGTTGCGGGAGACGGGTCCGGTTACGACGATGCCGTCTGCATGGCGGGGCGAAGCCACGAAGTTGATTCCAAAGCGGGCCAGGTCAAAAAAGGGTGTTGCCAGGACATTGAGATCCGCTTCGCAGGCGTTGCAGCCGCCGGCCGATACCTGGCGCAACTGCAAAGAGCGGCCAAAAAGTTTTTTGAAATGCTGCCGGGCATGTGTGGCCAATTCAGGAAGTGATCCGTCCGTGCTAAGGTGCTCTTTTTCGGATACGGCGATTTCGAAGTCCTGGGTAAAGGTGACAAATTTTCCTTTAGAAACGCGTTCACAGGTTCCGCAGAAAACACAGCGCCCCATGTCAATTAATTTTTTTTGCGCATCGATGGCATCCTGGGGACAGGCCGCTGCACAGGTCAGGGCCAGATCGCTTTGGGCCTTTTTATTGATTTGTGGGCGTCCACGGTAACGTTTCCACAGTTCGATTTTTTCCTGTGGATATTTTGATGTTCTGTAGCCCTGTTCGAATCTGTTTTTAAGCGTATTAAGCATCTTAGGTTCCCTATAGATCAAAGCCGCAATACGACAGATTGTAGCTTTTGTTGTTGAGCGGGAAATCGGATATTTCTGTATCCCGCAGAGACATGGACAAGCCGTTCCAGTTGTGAAAGGAAGGGTCCTTGATCTTGTAGCGTATAATTTTTCCCGCCGCGTCGGTTAAAACACAATGTGAAACCTCACCCCGCCAGGCCTCATTCAGGGTTACTACAAAGGAATCGGGTGCCATGGACGGATTTTCCTGCTCAACACAATGCGTTTCCACCGGGTTGTTCAGCAGGGACTGGATGAGATCGATGGCCTGTAGGGTTTCGTCGGCTTTGATTTTGGCCCGGGCATAAACATCTCCGCTGTGTTCGGCATTTTCCGGAATATCGAGTTCAGAATAATGTTCGTTGGGAAAGCAGCGTCTGACATCGTAGGGCATGCCGCAAGCCCGGCCGGCAGGTCCCACCAACCCCAGGTTTTCGGCATCGGACCTGCTGACTGTTCCACAATCTTCGAAGCGCGAACGCACACTGGATGTGGAAAAGAGTAGATCGATAACATGCTTGACCTGCGGTTTGATTTCAATGATGCGCTCGGTCAGAATGTTCCGGACCTCGTTGTTCATATTGAAAACCACACCTCCCGGACGAATGAATCCTTTGCTGAACCGATTGCCGCAAAGCAGCAGTGACATATTCAAAAAATCGCCCCGCATGCGGCCGCAGTAGTTCATGGGCGGCAAAAATGCAACGTCCCCGCTCAATGCGCCCAGGTCACCCACGTGATTCTGAATACGTTCAAGCTCGAAAGCAATGGTTCGGATGATGTGTGCCCCGTTATCCGGTATGACTGCGGAAAAGGCCTCCACGGCCTGAGCCATACAGAGGCTGTGGCCCACCGTGGTGTCACCGGCAATGCTTTCGGCCAGAAGGGACAAGCGTTTGGCTTCTACCTGTGGAATAAGTGTTTCAATGCCCCGGTGCTGGTATCCCAGTTGGATCTCCAGGTTCAGTACCCGTTCACCAATACAGTTGAACCGAAAATGTCCTGGTTCGATCACTCCGGCATGCACGGGGCCGACAGCCACTTCGTGAATCTCCTGGCCTTCCACGCTGTAGTAGTTATAGTTTCCGGGGATATCATCGGCGTAGTGGTTATTGAAGACGTCGGCTCTGTTCATATAATTGGGATGATAGCGAACCATTTTGAGCCAGGGATGACCCTCGGGCCGGATACCGAACTGTTCGGCAATTTCCCGTTCAAACATGTGGAATGGCTCGCATTGACTGCTCATGGCCGGATAGGTGTCGGGCGCATTGCAGGCGGCAACCAGCAGCTTATCCTTGCGCAGTACAGCCATAAATCTGACGGTGTCGCTATCTATGTAGGCAAAGTAGTGAACGACCTTCCCGCCGTTTTCGACAATATCCAGGGCTTCCTGACGAAAGGTGTCAAACGTAAGGTTCGGGACCTGTTCTCTGGGGAGGGCGACACCATTTGAAACCTCCAGAAATGCCGTGTTCATTAAAAACCTCCACTGACGATAGTTACCGCATTCATTATTGTCTGGTACAGGGAGTCCGGGATCCAGAAACACAATACCAGAGAGGTTAATAGCAGCACATACTGGGGCCAGACCAGACTGGCTTTTTCCGTCAAACCAATGGTCGCTTCCGACGTGTTAAAAGAAATTTTCATTGCCTGGTTGGCAAAACCGGCAAAGATGGCACACAGACTGACCACCAAAACAGTGACGCCTATGTAGTGACCGGCCTTAAAGGCCCCGAGGATGACGAACAGCTCGCCGATAAAAATTCCAAAGGGCGGCAGACCTGAGATTGCGACAAATCCGCCGAAAAAGGCTACAAAGGTCCGCGGCATCTGCTTAACCAGGTTGCCTGTCTTTTCAATCTGCCGGCTGCCATAGCCCAGCAGAATGTTGCCGGAAGTCAGAAACAGCGAAGATTTGATCAGACTGTGGTGGATCAGGCAAAGCATGGCTCCATAGGCACCCAGTCCGCCAACACCTGTTCCAAAGGCGATAATGCCCATGTTTTCAATGCTCGAATATGCCAGCAGGCGTTTATATTCTGTCTGCTTGAGAATAAAGGTACCTGCCGCCAGAATCGAAGTCAGGCCGAAGCCCATCAGGATAGGGCCGGAAAAATCGCCCAGGCCGGCTGCCAGCATGATTTTATTGGTTTTGAAGATCCCGAGGTAGGCGCAGTTGAGCAGTACGCCGGACAACAGCGCCGATGCCGGGCTGGGCGCTTCGCTGTGGGCATCGGGCAGCCAGGTGTGCATGGGCGCCAGACCCATTTTTGTGCCGTATCCTACCAGGATAAAGGCGAAACCCGCTTTCAGCCACATGGGATCAAGACGGGTTGCAACCGCCGTGAGCGCAGAAAAGGAAACCGGCGCATCTACCTTGCCGACATCCATTGAAATCGTGATCAGCACCGATCCCAAAAGCGCCATGGCAATGCCCACAGAACAGATCAGTACATATTTCCAGGTGGCTTCCAGGGAAGCGGAAGATCGGTGGGTGTAGATCAGCGGCGCACTGGCCAGGGTTGTCGCTTCAATGGCGATCCACATGACCATGATATGATCGGAAAGGGTCACCATGGTCATGGTGGACAAAAACAGCAGCATGGAGCCGGTAAAAATATGCTCGGATTTGATATCGGCCACCTTGAGATAGGCTACCGTATAAATAGATATCAGAAAAAACAGCAGCGATATCACCAGCAGTGAGAGCATTCCTTCCGGCGTGACGGCAAAATAGGATTTAAACAGTGGTTCGGGCTGCCGGATCCATAGCAGGACGGAAAGCAGCAGGTGAAGTGCTCCGGTAAAGACCAGCAGCGGACGCCCCATGTTGCGGGGCAGGAAAAAGGCAATCACGCCGGTGACAAACGGGGCCAGGAAAACGATTTCAACCATGAATCAAACACCTATTCCTTTAATGTTCTGAGCAAGGCGGTATCCACATCATCAAATGTCTGTTTGATATTCTGAAGGATGACGGCCATGATCATGACACCGGCCAGTACATCCAGAAGAATGCCGAATTCCACTATGTGAAGGGCTCGCACTGAAAAGGTCGTTCCCACCAGATAAATGCCGTTTTCCATCATGATATACCCCAGCACCATGGCGATGGCATTTCGCCGTGCTATCAGCAGGAACATGCCGGCGCCCAGAAGAGAGATGGAAGTGGGTAGCAGTAGTACGCTGGTACCGATGGACGGGGCATTGAATCTGTGACTGACAGCCATGGCAGCCACGATCAGTCCCAGGCCTGCCAGCACTGAGGCGTGATAGCCGACGATCGGTTCCACTTCCCTGCGAATGGCAACCTTTTTAATGGCGAAATGTATGCACAAAGGAATGACGATACCGCGAATCGTCAAGGTGGCAAGCGTAAACAAAATTCCGCCGCCGGTCATGTCGTGCCCGATTATCAGCGGGACGATAGATACGACCACTCCCTGAAACGCCAGAACCTTGATAAGCCCCGGCAGCCGGCTGGAACCAAATGAAAACAGAACCGAAAGCAGAACAAGGGACAATGTCATGTCGACCGGGATGTTCATCTTAGAAACTCCAGTGTAATAACGGTTGCAAAAAAAGCCAGGGCAAAGGAGGTCAGGAGGAACTTGGGAACCCTGTCCATCCTGTAACGGGCCACGACCGATTCCATGACACCCACGGCCATATACACAACCAGCAGGGAGGTCACGAACAGGCAGATGTTCAGTGCAAGATAGCCTGATTCAAATGGCATGATCAGCCTGGCGACAATGGATGAATAGAAAAAGAGTTTGCAGAAAGATCCCAGTTCGATAAATCCTAAATCGGGTCCGCTGTGATCCAGCACCATGACTTCATGAATCATGGTCAACTCCAGATGGGTGGCCGGATCATCTACCGGTACGCGTGAGTTTTCCGCCAGAAGAATAACGAAAAAGGCAATCACCACAAACAGCATTGGCGACCCGGCTGCCTGCCATAATCCAAAAGGCTGGCCGCCTGAAAAATAGGCCGCCAGGCGCAATTCACCGGTCAGTATGTAGAACAGGATCAGTATCATGAACATCGTGGCTTCGCAGATAATCGGGAAATAGGCTTCCCGGGCTGCCCCCATTCCTTCGAACGGCGACGCGGTGTCCATGGCGGCCGCAATGGTGAAAAAACGGCCCAGGCCAAGCAGGTACAAAATGAAAAGAAGATCACCACTGAACGAAAAAACCGGCGGATGGCCCCCAAAGGGAAGAAACAACAGGACAGTGACAGCAGCTCCCAGCGATACCACGGGTCCCAGTTTGAAGATAAAGGTCGTGCTGGTGCTGTAAACCGAACCCTTCTTGAACAACTTGACGAGGGTGTAGTAGTTGATCAGCAGAGGGGGGCCCTTTTTCCCGCCGAAAAAAGCCTTCACTTTGAGGATAACCGCTGAAAAAAACGGGGCCACCAGTATGGCCAGAACCCAGAATAAAATGGATTTAATCATGACATCATCTCATTTATACGAAAAATATAAGCACCACAATGGCCAGCAATATGTAACCGATATACAAATGGATGTCTCCGTGCTGTATCCAGCGCAACCTGTCGAACAGCCACAGAACCGGATTGACCACCACACGCACCATGTGAAGCTCGGCTATGTCATCGATATGGCTATGGTAATGGGTTTTTTGGGGAAACCGACCGCGAATTCTAGGATGATCCTCTTGCAGAGGGGCAGCCGGCCTGAAAAATTCGAGAATCGAGGCTGCGTAGGAAGTGCCGGTATACTGCATTTTAACGGTTGGTTGTGTGAAACCGCACCCCCAGGTTCCTGCTTTGCCGATAGTCTTACCCCGGTATAAAACAAGACGGAGGGCAATAAGTATCAGAAGAACGATAAAGAAAACTGTGGCTGCCAGGGTGATATTTGCCGTCATCTGCATAAACGGCTCCATGGGTATGCGGCCATACCCCAGCCCGGATACCGGAACAGCCTTCAGGGCCAGGGTAATAAACATCCGTGGAAACACCCCTATGATGATACAAACGGCGGCCAGTATCAGCATGGGTGCCAGCATAGCCGGCCCTTTTTCATCCACGGCCACAGCACTCGAACTCCTGGGTTCTCCCTGGAAAACCACCCCCACTACCTTGGTGAAACAGGCCAGGGCCAGACCACCGATAATGGCGAGGCTGACAATGGCCATGATGCTCAGCACAAAAGCCGTTTTGTCGAGGGCCACGCCTCTGAACCCACCTAAATAAATAAAAAATTCGCTCACAAATCCGTTAAACGGCGGAAGACCGGAAATGGCCAAAGAACCGACCAGGAACGTGACACCTGTGACTTTCATGTTTTTGAGCAGACCACCCAGCATATCGATGGTGCGCGTTCCCGTTTTCTGGATCACCACCCCGGCTCCCATGAACAGCAGTGATTTGAAAATCGAGTGATTTAACACATGTAACAGCCCCCCGGAAAACCCAAGGACAGCCATGATAGGGTTGCCGGAGGATACGCCGATCATGCCGATTCCGATCCCGATCAGAATAATCCCGATATTTTCAACGCTGTGATAGGCAAGCAGCCGTTTGAGGTCGTGCTGGCCGAGGGCGTAGACAACACCCAGAATGCCGGAAATCATTCCCGCAATCAGTACGATTTCACCAAACAGCGGCGTATGCAGGCTCAGCGAGGCATACAGGCGTACAATGCCGTAAATTCCGGTTTTTATCATTACACCGGACATCACTGCTGAAATGTGACTCGGAGCGGCCGGGTGGGCATGGGGCAGCCAGACATGAAACGGAAACACACCGGCCTTTGAACCAAATCCGATAAAAGAGAGTATTAACACCAGTAATTTTGCCGAATCAGGGATGGTGCTGCCGGAAGAGAACAGAAAACTGCCGCTATACCCATATAATATACCAAAAGAAACCAGGATGAACATGGCGCCGACATGCGAAAAAATAAAATAGAGATAGCCGGCTTTTCGGTTTTCAGCAGATTCGTAGTCATATATCACCAGAAAAAATGATGACAGAGACATGATTTCCCAGGAAAGCATAAAAGCGATCATGTTGGCGGCAGTCACCACCAGCGCCATGGAAACGATCAACAGGGAGAAAAACAGATAGTTGACTGCCGAGCGGAGAGCCTTTTCAGGTTTATTGAGGTAGTGAAAACTGTAAACTGCTGCAAGCAGGGAAACGGCATAAATCGCAACCAGGAAAAATGCCGACAGTCCATCTACTTGGAATGAAAGGGAAAATAGTTTCAAATATTCAAAAGATGCAGCATGGGACCCCTGATGCAGTAGCTTGACCAGGGCGTCGAACAATCCAATGGCGCATCCGATGCTGATGACGGAAACAGCGGTGGCTTTCATCAACACAAAATTTCGCCAAATAAAAAGGGTGGCAAAGCCGCCACAGCAGATCAGTGCAATCGAGAGAAAAAAACTGTTCATAAAACTCCCTTTTTAATCTGATTCTGATACGGATAGATTTTTTGAGAAAACATGAAATCCACCAAATGTCAATCTACATTTGGTGGATGAACTTGCAGGCAGGGCACTTTTGATGGCGTCCATCAGTCTCAGTTATTTGATGAAGTTGCCAGCAAGATACCAAAACCAACAAAAATTGAACCACTTGTTCGATTGAAAACTTTAATTCTATTGGGTTTTGCTATCCAGGCTTTTACCTTGTGCGCCAATAAGGCATAAAGCATCAAAAAAGAAAATGAAAAAAACATCAATGTAGCAATGAGCATAGAAAATTGAGGGATTAAAGTTTCTTTGGTGTTAACAAACTGTGGAAATAGGGCAGTCAGGAATACAATTGCCTTTGGATTGCTCAGTGCAACGCCCAAGGCTTGAAAAAATAGTTTTTGAGATGAAACATCTGTCGAAATCAATTGTTTTTTCATGGTAGTTACATCGGAATTTTTCTGAAAAATCAGTTTAATGCCTAAATAGATCAGATAGGTTGCACCCGCATATTTGATACTATTAAATATCATTTCTGAGGTGTTGAGTACGGTACCCAATCCTGTAACCGCGATGATGCCAAGACAGAAAAGACCAACAATATTGCCAATTGCAGCAAAGACGGCTTTTCTCCATCCATGGATTGTTGCGCTTGTCGTGATGAAGAGAACTGCCGGCCCGGGTGTTGACGTAGCGATAAATACTAACACCAAATACATGAGCCATGATTGGATCGTCATATTCATTATCCTTATTTGCCACAGCATTTTTTATGTTTTTTACCACTTCCACAGGGGCAGAGTTCATTACGCCCCACTTTCTTTTCGGCGATCACTGTTTTTGGTGGATTCAACAACATTTCTAAGTCATTAATATCCTCAGGTTTGTCTGAATCTAATTCAATTGAATATTTCCAATCGTTTTTTTCAAATACGGATTCTAATTCCTTGACTCTCTTTTTTGTTTTTACATTTACAATTGCGGGATTCTTTTCGGTGCCAAGTTTTGCAGTTTTTTTACCATCAAATAATTTTTTCATCTTTTCACCCTCATTTGACTTTTATATGAATTTTTTCATCTTTAAATTCTATGATATCACCTGAAAATATTTTTTTTCGTTTTCTGGTTTCCACCTCACCATTTACCGTAACCTGACCTTCAGAGATTACATATTTCGCCTCACCACCGCTATTGACCATATTTTCGAACTTCAAGATTTTATAGAGTTCAATGGGCTCTTCTGTTATTTCAACTTCTCTCATTTTACCAACGGCTCCTTTTCCTAAACGGCATGGGTTTTCTTATGCTTAGAAGGTTGTTTTTGAGCCTAAAAACATCAACCTAAGACCAAAATTAACCTCTGTTTATATTGCATTACCTATTTTATCATTAAGCTGTCTCGGTCCGACCCAAAAGGGGTGTGCCCGCAACTAAAATTACATAGCAAAGCAGGGATAGCAGGCCCATGCTGCCCAATGCAAGATAGAGCCATTTCAAGTTTGAAATGGCAAGAACCGAGGTTGCCATCATCGGTCCCATGGCATTTCCTGCAAACCTGCTTGAATTCAAGAACCCGATCACCCGTTCGTCCAGATCCGAGGCAAAAGAAGAAAAAACCAATGGCATGATAGCGGCTATCATGGCGGTCTGAATCATACGAACGGCAACAAAACTTGTAAACCCGGGACACATGGACAGCATGAATTGCATAACGGTTCCCATGATACCGGCGAAAATAATCATCCTGTGATTCGTGACTTTTGCAGCAAGTCTGCACAGCAAAAAGGTTCCCGCCATAGCCGTGGCCGTATACAGCATGACAACCAGGCCGGCCGATTTTACAGCCATGCTTTCTGGCATGTGGAATCCCTGAAAAACATTCGGAAGAACACTGGGCAGGAACATCAACTGGATGGTCGCGGTGAAACAAAGTCCCCACCCGATGAGGGTCTTTTTATTGATCGTGTGTTTTGTGACGCCGGCAGGCTGTTTTGATTTATGCGCAATATCAATTACATATACAAAACAGAAGCCCAGCGTCATAAATACCAAAGCCGATGCACTGATAAACGCACCCTGGTAACCCAGCATCGTGGCGGCCAGCGCACCCACCGGGGGACCGGTCAACTGTCCGAGTGTCATGGAGTTTTGAAACAATCCGATATCTCTTGACACCCATTCTCCGGATGACGACGAAGAGACGATGATCAGACCCACGGTGGATATACCGCCCAACAATCCCTGGACGATACGAAGGACAAGCAGAACAGGAAGACTCGAAACAAAGCCCATCGACAGGATGATAAGGGCATGGGAAAGCAATCCTCCCATAAAGAGGTTCTTGGGACTGGTACGCGAGGCCAAGGATCCCCAGTAGGTAGACGCAAAAGCTGCGGCGAAACTGGGTGCCCCCATGATAAATCCCAGCAATATCAGCGTGTCCCGTGAAGAATAAGGGCTGATGTCATAAATAAAAAAAGGCAGAAAGATCAAGACGAAATTGAAAGAAAAGGCCATCCCGAATTGGGCCAGAGAAATGAAGAGTACGTTTCGATAGTTTCTTTGATTCATTATTGCCGTTCAATAGCAGGGTACTATTCAAAACACAATATGCTGAAATTTATAAACGATTATAAGCGATGTGATATCATCAAACGCTGGAGGGTATCGGAAAATGAGATGCCGGGACCCTGTGTTGATTTGGCCTGACCCTATATTTTGTCAGACAAACCACCGTGTTTTAGGGTGGACACTCTGCAATAAAAAGATCAATATCTTGTAGTAATTGCTTGTGTATGATATTGATCACTTAAATTTTCTATCTACACCTGATTTCGAGCTCACCTGACCCTGCACGTTGTCAAGACGTGATAAAAGTAAATACTATACACTTTCATGCTTATCGAGTTTCCTGAATATCATTCAGATGGTGGTGTTCTACCGATAGAAAAATCATGAAATAGAGATATTTTTCGAGTACTTTATTCTTTTGTCGGAACTATACAGAAACTTTATAATAACTGGTTAGAGGCACCAAAATATTACTAAGTAAGGAGCTATTTCCAAGGTGAAGCAAGAATGGTTTGAAATGCACGATATTCGTCGCAGAAATTTTGACAAATCGGTTTGGATACCTTTGAGGGCCGGATTTCATAATGTTTGCCAGGGAAAATATGGTTACGAGGGATATAAAAAGGATTTCTTTGGAACAGGTTCAATAGCTGTTCCGACAAAAAATAAAAATACTGTAAAGAAATTAGCTTGGATGGATATCGGAATAAGCCATCAACATTCTGGTCATATCGAAGATGACATCTATGTCCCTGCAGACATATATAGGGATTATCAGGGTGAATTTGAAGGCGTCCACCTTGTGCTGAATCAATTGTCTTACGGAGACGAACCATCTATCTGGCATTTGAATCAGGACTTGGTTTTATCTCTTGCTTTAAAAATAGAGGGAAATTCATGGGTTTGTCCTCAAGATGGTTACATAGAAGTTGCCAGACTCAAAAAGAATGATGAAAACGGACTCGCATTGATAGAAATCAAGGCACAATATCTAAAAGATTATCTTTGTGCAAGAGATATGGGTCTGTACATGACAAGTTATTTCAGTAGAGACATGATCGTCACCGATGCATCCGGAATTAGTTGGAATGGCGACAGTAGCAAAGAAGAAAATGAATCCGGCAGATGGGAAGGAAGGATAATGCCCATCCATGAAGGAGGCGATCCTTTCGGGGAAAAAATGGCTGTTTTTCATGTCGCAAGAACAGATGTGGAAGAAAGCGATGATGTCCCCGACATTTCAAGTATTCCCACAGATGATAACACAAAGAGTGAAACTTGGGAGCGGAAGTTTGAGGGTAAAAAGCTTTACCGTGTAATGGGTGATCTATGGCGGAATGACTGGATTGAACCGGGAAAAATCAGTCCAAAAGTAAGAGGGGATAAGCTTGCATCCACTGTGTTTTTTATTATTGATGCAGAAGGGTCAAAAGTTAATGGTGATGATTTAGTTCACTCCGGCAAATGGCTATGGTTTAAACCGGATGTTATTATGGCTTTGTGTCATAGGCGTGGTGGATCTTTATCCTTCTATACACAAGATACTGGTTCGGTTTCCTGCTCATATGGAGATGGAGTTCACTTTGGTATAAATGACTTGGGTTATATAAATGTATATGCGAAAGACATCGGGTTTCTACCGGTATGGCAACAGCAAATATGGGCTGGTTATAACATAAGCCCTGAGGGTGGAGTTTCGAAAGAGTTGTTGGCTTCTCAAGTGAGGGCGGAACCTGTTGGAACTCAAGCACCTGAAGATTTTCTCCCAAAAGGAATCGCAATCGTAAATAAGTTATCACAAAAAAAGCTTGGAATTAAGTTGTTTCGTGAGCATGAGGTAGTTCCAGAGCTTTTCAATAAAGTGCACCGTTTTAGATCGATTGATGATCCTTCTTTTTATGCTCTAGCAAAGGATTTAGCACGATTAACCGCTGATAGTTTGGACACTGAAGCCATGCAGAGCATTGTGCCTCCGCCAAAGAAAAAAAAATGGGGTTCCCTTAAATCACTTGAAAATCTATTAGCTTCAAAATTTAACATTGATCATATTAGAAAGATAACCGCCCCATTTGTTGGCGTATATGAGTTGAGGCATGCTGATGC
>QMMS01000081.1 GCA_003647375.1 Deltaproteobacteria bacterium | reverse complement strand
GGTGAACCATCTCCAACAGTGCCTCGTCATTTCCGAATCGGAGGTCCAGCCCGTCGGTTTCTTTGGTGGTGATGATGCCAAGTGCAAAAAGTTCCTTGGCCCATGAGATGAGGCTGCCGATCTCCAGGTTATCCACACCGTACTGATCAACCAGATGATTTCCTGTCAGAACTGTTTCCGCTTTTTTGCAGTCCGGTTCAGCACCGAAGGCTCCCTGGGATGTATATTCCGGGCCTTCATCATATTTCCCGGCATAGGGGCCTGACGGAACCTTGTATTGGGCGCGGCAGTGGACCTGGCAGCCAAAGCATCCAGCCATGTGGTAGGGTCCCATGGTTTCCGTGGCGATCTCATCGATTCTTTCGGGCTCGATGTCGTCGGCGTTTTCAAGCTGGTTGTATTGAAAATTGCGGGTGCGTACACCACCCCAGCTATTGGTAGCCCCCCATATAAACGGGGTGCCCAGTGCGCCCTGGGTTTTGTTGACTTTGGCGCTGGTGATCTGATCGATGAACCGTTTGTTGTAGTCCAGAGCTTCGATGGGATGGGCGATTTTGATATCCATGGTTCCGCGTACGGCAACGGCCTTCAGGATATTCGAACCCATGATGCAGCCCATGCCTGTCCGGCCGGCAGCATTTTTAATGCCGGTCATTACATTGGCATAGCGCACCAGGTTTTCACCGGCTTGACCAATAACGGCACTCTTAATTTCATCGTCACCCATTTCCTCGCGAATGGCCCATTGAGTTTCTGTGGTCGTCTTTCCCCACAGATGCGAGGCATCACGGATTTCGATGGTGCCGTTGTGAATCCAGAGATATACTGGTTTTTTTGCCTTGCCGGTGATGACCAGGTGGTGATAGCCGGCCCACGCCAGTTCGGGGGCAAAGAACCCGCCCATGTTGGCACTCCCTAAAAGACCGGTCAGGGGTGACTTGGCCATGATGTGTGTCCGGGCTGTGGCTGAGGCGCATGTGGCCGTCAGGATGCCACCGCTGATCAATAACGGGTTGTCAGGCCCGAGAGGATCGCATCCTTTGGGCGCATGGTTATATAACAGGTATGCATCGAGTCCCCTGCCGCCCAGGAATTTTTTTCGGATTTCAAGCGGGATGGGCTTGGATTCAATCTTGCCTTTGGAAAGATCGATGTATGCAATTTTTCGATCTAGTGCCATCTTAGGATACCCCCTCTTTTTTGATTTTTTTCTTCGAGGCCTGGCTGGCTTTTTTTAATTTCTCGGCCAGCTTTTCTTTCGCTATTTTACGATTGACATCCCAGACCGGACCGCGGATTCGCGGCAGATCCGGACGCACCCAGAAGAGTCGGTACTCCATGCCACAGGTTGCACATTTGACGTGATCGTCGCCTGGAGACGGCTCCATCCTTTCCATGCAGCTAGGGTTGTGGCATCGGATTTTACCGAATGTGCGTGCTTTCTGTAACGATTCGGCCGACGAAAGATTTTTTGAGTCGATTGCCATGGCGTGCTCCTCATTTGTTTGTTTCGCCAAAAGAGTTTGTTCATTCTGGTGAATTAATATTGCGTATTTATATTAGCAAACGGGTCTATCTGTCAAGGGGAAAATTCATATAACACCTGTAATATATCATTTTATAGTTGACAAGAATTCATCATAGTCGATAAAGTAGATCCATGTTGCGTTCAATATAATGAACAATGAATTAAATCGTATGAAATCAAGAAGAGAATAGCCCTAATAATCATTTGTGACGAGACAGGTGATCAAAAATGATCAACTCGCGTTTTTGTAACCGCGGCCAAGAGACAAAAGACATCCTCCCGGAAGTTATTGTGGAGAGACTGAAAAACGGCGACACGGAAGTGCTGGCCCCACGGCCGGAAGATGATTACGTTTCACCGAAAGTCATTACAATTCATCCACAAAAGTGCAATGGATGTGGGCTCTGCGAAATTGCCTGTTCTCTTTTTCACCTGGGGTACATCGACACTTCCCTATCTCGAATTCGTGTTATTGAGTGGCACTCAAGTGATATCTTTTTACCGAATTGTTGTCAGCAGTGTGCGGAAGCGCCTTGTATGACCGTTTGTCCCAAAGATGCGATGGTTTGGAATGACGATTGGGGAAGGGTCATGGTCGATTATGATCGATGTGTATCATGTGGAACGTGTATGGCTGCCTGCCCCTATGCGGCCATTGGTTTCGACGAAATGCGACAGATGATCTTCAAGTGCGATTTATGCAATGGAAATCCGCAATGTGTTCATTTTTGCGAACCCGGTGCACTGAGATGGGATGATGCCGACATGCTTCAAGCGGCTTGTATCCGCAAATCCGCCGGTTTAAGGAGGAAGTACTGAGATGAACTTTTTCCAGGTCAACAGTAACTGTAACGGGTGCCTGGCCTGTTTACAGAATTGTCCCGCCAATGCTATCGACGTTCAGGATGATGGTAAAAAGAGAAAGCTGCGACACAACATGGCAAGATGTGCCCGCTGCGGGAATTGCTGGCGTGTGTGCCCCCAGGATGCCGTCGAATTTCAATATATGCTCCAAAACCGCTGGGATGAGGTTATCTCCCTTGATCTGGAGCACTGCAGTGTGTGCGGCGAGCCGATTTATACAACCGCTTTTGGAGATACGCTCACTGAAAAGCTGGGGAAACCTGAGGCGCCTGTTTGTGAACGCCACAAGCCGGCTTTCACCCTCAAAGTCAAGGCCCACTTTATTGGGCACGAATGAGGCTATGTCATGATTGTCGGTGATATCAAACCCATTGAGGAGATCATCCTGTCCATATCCGGTTATGAAAAAATCTTAATCGTCGGCTGTGGAAGCTGTGTTTCTGTGTGTCTTTCCGGCGGGGACCGTGAGGTACAAATGCTGGCTCAAGAGCTCAACCGCAAAGTGTACCACGGGGCCGAACCGTCACCCATAACCGTCGATGTTATTTTAAGGCAGTGCGAACTGGATCTCATCCAGTCCTATCACGACCTTCCTGAAGGGACCGATGCTGTTATCTCTCTGGCCTGCGGGGCCGGTGTTCAGACTCTGGCCGATGCTTTTGATCCCTTGCCTGTGATTCCGGCGTTGAACACGACGTTTCTTGGCGCCTCGTTTGAACCGGGCATATGGCAGGAAATGTGCCGGGGATGCGGCGATTGTCTCCTGACTTACACCGGTGGCATTTGTCCGGTTGCCCGTTGTGCAAAGAGTCTGTTGAACGGCCCTTGCGGGGGGAGCAACGGCCGGAGTTGTGAAATCAACCCGGATGTGCCCTGTGCATGGGGGCAGATCTATCAAAGACTTAGCCGACAGAATAAACTTCATTTGATTCATGAGGTACAAAAACCGAAGGACTGGCGATCTGGAGGGGCTGCGGGCCCGCGCTCCCGTAAACGAACCGGTATTGCCGGAAGCCCTGGGTTTCAAAGGGAAGGTGAAAAAGAAGGCCATTCAAGCAACCAGCGGTAAAGAACCTTTTGTTCTTTTTCATCGATGAAGGTTTCTTCCTCCACAAACCGAAAATCCCCGTGGTTGGAAAACCATGGCGCCCATGCTTTCCTGAGCGCATCCTTTCCCTTAATGCGTCCTCCTGTCCAATTGTCAAAAACGACTTTTTCATGAAATAGTAGGGCTAAAGCGCTTTTAGGGATGTATCGGAATTCTTCGAAGTTCTCTCCTTCTCACCCCACCGTTGGAAAAGATTGTGTTCGATACCGAGGTAATCAAATATCTTGCCGATAGTCTGATCGATAATATCCTCGATGGTTTTGGGTTGATGATAAAAGGAAGGAACCGGTGGTAGAATATGCGCTCCCATTTCCGCAGCTAATGTCATGAGCCGCAGATGACCCGTGTGCAGCGGCGTTTCTCTCACAACCAAAACCAGCTTGCGCTTTTCTTTTAATGTGACATCGGCAGCTCTTACAAGGAGGTTCTCGTTATATGAGTTGGCGATTCCGGATAAGGTCTTTATCGTACACGGTACTACCACCATGCCTTCGGTTAAGAAAGATCCGGATGCCAGCGCAGCGGCCATATTCTTTTGGTCATACACATGAGTGGCCATGGCTTCGACTTCAGCCGGGGTGTACGCAGTCTCAATCTTGATATTGAGTTTGCCGGCCTCGGATAAAACAAGGTGCGTTTCATAATCACTCTCTTTCAGTAAGCTGAGCAATCTGACACCGTACGTCACACCACTTGCACCGGATATTCCTATTACGATTCGTTTAGCCATGGTAACTCCTTTTATTTCTATTACTACAACCCTGTATGGGACAAGTCAGAGATGTTTGGCTATGCCGATGGTGGTAATTGCTTAAATCCGAAGCACAAAATTCGAAATCCTAAACGGTTCGACAGGCTCACCGCCCTGAGCAACGTCGAAGGGCAATACCTAATGATCCAACTTCGAAGGATAATAAAAAGACCTTGGCGATACAAGATCAGGCCCTATGTTTGAATCATTTGAGCATTCGATATTTGGATTTGTTTCGTATTTCGATATTCGGATTTATAATTTATCACACGCTGAATCAGCATAACATTAACCCTTACAGGGTTAAATCAGGGCCGGGTTCCTTGGGTCCGGGCATCTACTCCATTGATACTATTTTTTCCAGGATTATAGCAACCAGGGTTTCACTGTTATGAATGATCCGTTGAATGCCTTCTTTCGGCAAGTTATCCCAATGGATGCCTGCGGTAACGACCACATTCGTGTTAAGCGTTGCGGCCAGAATCTCTGCAGTGGCTTTGGCCAGATCATCTTCTTTGTGACCCACATAGGTAAAGACCGAGGCTGTGGCGCTGGTGACATCAGGATCCATCAGACTCGGCCGCGGCTGTGCCATGGCCACGGCACCGATGTGCGGTTTTTCCCCGCCCCAGATGGCTACCAAAACATCCGGGCCAATCAGCCTGATGTTGGCAGCGATATCGTATTCACCTTCATGGGTACGAACTGTAAACGTTTGGTCGGGCATTTTAAAATAATTCCAATGCAGTTTCAACAACTGCTTCAGCAAAAACCCTGTCTTCCATATTCGCTTCGATTTCAGCGAGTTGGATTTGTGGGAGCAGGTTTTTTCGCAGGGCGTCAACGAACAGGCGATCTTCTTGTGGATCGTAGGTCGGATTGCCGGGCTGATCCACCGAAGACCAGCCATCCTTCGGTATCAATATCTTTACCGGGCCACCGGCTTTGTTCAGCTTTGCGGCAAAGGCTTTTGCAACTTCCCGCAGTTCTTCCGGAGACAACCGTATCCAGGTACGAAATTTATCTATATCATATTTGCGGCGCTGTTTGTATTCGGGCCGGTATTTGGATTTAGCCGGTGTCATGTGGTTTACGCTGCAGGTGGAGATAATTTGTGGGATGCCGATTTTACCGGCCGATTCCATTCGATGGGGTCCGGCATCCCGCATGAATCCAAACAGATGTTCTCCGACACCACCGGGTGCCAGATCGACGATCCCATGGAAAAATCCCTCGCTAATCATGTCTTCCATGGCACAGTCTCCGATTCCAGCTGCCGAAAACCCGATGACCTGATATCCTGACTGCTCCAATGCCTCCCTAACGGCGCTTGCACATTTTTCACATGGCCCCAGCATGGTCAGGGCGATGGCTTTCTTCTCTCCTGTAACCGGGGGAGTGACCGTCTCATGAACCATGCCGGTAATGGCGTGCGCCGCTCTATCCATCACGTTTTTTAACAAATCGGAAAGGCCGGAGATTTCGATCACCGAATGAAACAGCACAATATCCCCAGTGCCGATGTACCGAGTGGAAAGTCCGGGAAGTGCTGCTGTAGAAGATATGACTGCTTTTGGAACCCCAAAAGGGAGGGACCGCATCACATCGGACGCCATCAGGGTGCCGGTGGATCCGCCCAGTGCAATCACACCATCAATTCTGCCCTCATCGTGATATTGTCTTGCCAATTTGGACGCCCCGGATGTCATGATCCTTGTGATTCGGGATCGTTCACGGGACTGCATGATTTCTTCGATGGTGCTTCCGCCCGCAGTCGCCACTTGGGCATTGGTGATTTCAGACGGGTGTTCACCGTCAGCGCCCATGGACAGATCCATGATGATAGCGGGGAAACCTAGTGCTTCGATTTTCTCCTTTAAGTAAAACGTCTCCACTCCTTTGGTATCCAGGGTGGAGATGATTAAAACTCTCTTCGTCATATCACTAACTCCATCTTCGAACCCTCATCGTGCTATAAAGCTATGACGCTGGGAAGCTAGGATGCCGTTTACAGCTCTAATAGCCTTCAGTTACCCTCCAACCCTTCAAACCTCAGACCCTGCCTAACTCTCTTTTTCGACTAACGTTTTGATCTCCTTCTTAAGCGTCTCTTTGTTGACTTTGCCCGAATCTCCCACCAGGGGAAACTCAGACACAATTTCGAGCCGTTCGGGGAGTTTGAACATGGCAATCTGTTTCCCCTTGAGAAAAGAAACCATTTCATCGAAGGAAAAATCCTGGCCTGGCTTGGGGATGACGTAGGCACAGCATCGCTCACCCATCTCCCGGTCCGGATATCCCACAACCGCCACGGAAGAGACTTTCGGATGGTCGTTGAGCAGACCCTCGACCTCTGCAGGGTAGATATTCTGGCCCCCCCGGATGATCATGTCTTTGGCACGGCCCAGGATCCACAGACAGCCCTGGTCGAACTTGACGATGTCCTCGGTGGTGGTCCAGCCGCTTTCATCAAACACCGTTGCGGTGAGTTCTTCATCTCTAAAATAACCCGCAGGCGCATGGGGGCCCCGGAACCAGAGCACGCCGGGTTCACCTTCGGGTACCTCCTCGCCGGTATCTTTGTCCAGGAGCCTCACCTTGTTGCCGGGCAGCATACGGCCGACAGTTCTTCGGCGAAGATCTTTCGAATCTTCCACACTGCATCCGGACACCGACCCTTTATCCTGGGTCCCCAGATCGCTGGTGATGCTTGCCTGAAAAATGCTTTCAGCCTCTTCGGCTACCTGGGGTGACAAATACCCACCTGCCGAACGGATAAAACGGAGAGAACTCAGGTCATATTTGGAGGCGTCGGCTTCCAGCATCCGTATCAGATGGGTGGGAACCACGCCGATGGCCGTGGCCTTTTCCTTTTCGATGAGCGCCAGCGCACCTTCACCGGAGAACTCCTCCAACATCACAGTTTTGGCTCCGGCGATGGGGGCGGCAAAATAGGTCAGGGTTCCGGCCGCTCCGCCGGCATGGGGGGCGATCGCCATGGTGATATCGTCGCTATTCAGGTTCCAGATACCACATCTACCTTTGGAGGTGCAGACACGGGGCGCGGTGGGCCACTCCACGAGCTTGGGAATGCCGGTGGTGCCTGATGTGGTGGTTAACAGCGCGATATTCCAGAGCGGGTCCAGTCTGCGTTCTTCCAGCACAGATGCGTCCACCGGTTTTTCCGCCCGTGCCTGGGTCATCTGAGGCAGCGAATGGGTACCCGTGGGTGCACCGTCCGGGACTACATCATCGAAAAGAAAAAAGTGCTTTAGATGGGGAAACTGTTTTTGGAGCTCCGTGTACATTCCCAGATAATTAAATTTGTTGTAGATGTTCAGAATAACGACTGCCTGGGCCTCTGTTTTCTCCAGCATGTACTCCAACTCCCTCTGACGAAGGTATGGATAGACTGTAAGAGAAATAAGCCCGGCTCTTTCGCAGGCGATTCGTGCGAGAAATCCATACACACTGTTGGGTGACTGAATGATGACCCGGGAATGTTTGGGGATTCCCATTTCAACCCACGAAATGGCCATGGCGTCCACCAGCTTTTTGGCCTCCGCCCAGGTTAACCGGTATTTGGAGTCCACCAGGGCTTCCTGATCTCCTTTTTCCCGGGCGTTTTTATCCCAGAAATCATAGAAGAGCTCATGGGTCCAGTAACCGTCTTCCAAAAATTCATTGACCATATCTTCTTGATAACGAATCGGTTTCAATTCAAACCTCCTTCTTCTTTTTCATGCGTATCTATGGTTGGGATAACTGCGTTATTTTTTCCCATTTCGTGTTTTGATGCTTTCTCTGAATCTGTTCCAGAAATCTCTGTCCGAATTCTTCCAGGTGGATCCCCATCTTTTTTCAAAATAGGATGAAGGAAGTCTTTCTTCCCATACGTGCCAGGGATTTTCCCCTTTCTGCTTGGCTCTCAAGGCATCTGCAATAAAATCGGTGATTCGGCTGATCTCTTCCTTGGGAACATAAGCATAAGCACCTTCTTTGATGGTCTTCACGAGATTGTCGGCTGAGAACGCATGTGCCGTCAGCATCACTGCGGGAATCTTTTTTTTGTTGGCAATCTCCAGCAGGCCGTAACCGTCTACCCCCATGATATCAAGGATCGCTATATCAAATGCCTGGGTTTCCAACATGTTTTTAGCCTGCTCAAAGGTCGAGGCTGTAGCGACCTGACACATATCCAGCAGCTCTTCCAGAACTTCCAGAATGTCCGGTTCATCATCGACCACCAGAACTTTTATGCCTTCGATCATGCTGATATCTGACATAATCTATCTCCCCAAACTTGAATTCATCCCGCGGTGGAACAGCGGGATGAATTCAAGTTTTAAATACCGATATTAATTATAAGCCCAGTTCAGACCATCGTGACTTGACTCTTTTTACCATTTCCGCGTCCAGCTCAATGGGAATCGGTTTGTCTTTCCAGTCATAGGGTATGGTGGCATCCATCAAGAGTCTTCCGGTAATTTCCCTTGCGTTGATGGGCAGAGACGGATCCAGAGGTGTGGACCGCCCTCTTTTGATTACCTGGCTCCGGTTCGGCTGGAACCTGAAGCTCAGTGCATACATGACTCTGGGAATATCCCAGGGATCGATATCTTCATCCACGACGATGACTGTTTTCAGACCGTAAGCACCCATTTCCGTTGAAATGGCAGCCGTGAGCACCTGATCCGCATGCCCGGGATACATTTGCTTCATCGATATGATGGCCATAAACCGCCCGGATCCCTCGGGTGGACAGTAAACCGCCTTTAAACCAGGAATTTTCATGGCCAGCAGTTGTTGCCAAAGGGTAGCCCCGTAGGACAGCGCCATGGTCATGTGCGTGTCTGTCACGGCCCGGCCGACGGTGGTTCCCCACAAAATAGGGTTGTTTCTGTGGGTTATACATTTAACATCGATAAAGTTGCGCGGATCGGTTCCGACACCCGAATAGTAACCCGTGTACTCACCAAACGGTCCCTCTTCCATGAATTTATCAGCATCCACCTCGCCTTCGATGACGATTTCTGCATGGGCGGGTATGGGTAGATCGACGGTCTCGCCTTTAACCACTTCCACGGGTTCTCCTCGAAGAGCACCTGCCACATCGTACTCGGATACAAACGCAGATACACGGGCAGCCCCTAAAATAAATAACAATGGATCGCACCCGATAATGGATGCAACCGGCATGGGTTTCCCCATGGCCTGGTATTTCTTCAACATGATATCGGCGTGTTTGCCCTTGATAAACTGAGTGCCCATTTTGTCTTTACCCAGAAGCTGGCTTCGGTAAGTTCCCAGGTTGACCCAACCGGTTTCAGGATCCTTACTGATGATGAAATGGGCTGTTCCGATAAATCGTCCACCGTCCAATGGATACCATTGCGGCACTGGAAACTTGTAAAGATCGATATCGTCACCTGTCAAAATATTTTCTTTACAGGGTGCATCGGCAGCGCCAATTTCTTTGGGTGGTGTCAAATTCTCACCCAGCTTTGCCCAAGCTTCATAAAGATCCACCAGGGTGGAATCCAAGGGTTGGCCCATGATCAAAGCCAGTCTTTCGACAGTGGTACACACACTGGTAATGACCGGGGTATCATAGTCCTTCACGTTTTCAAACAGTAACGCAGGCCCTTTCTGCTCTTCGTTGAGTTTGGCAATGTGTGACAACTCCAGATTCCAATCGACTTCGGCTGAAATCCGTTTACAAAGACCCTTTTCCTCACCCGCTGCTATAAAATCTCTCATGTTTTTCATGGATCAATTACCCTCCTTCTCTTTCGATAAGATTCTTTTCTAGATTACTATCATAGACTTAAAACGAAGTATTTTCACTCGAACCCTAATAAATTGCGTCGCGATTTTAGCTGTTAGCCAATGCCGTTAACTTAAGCTGTAGTGCAGAGCTTCAGCTCTGACCAAAGCCTGTTTTGTCAGGGCTAAAGCCCTGCGCTACACCTGGTTACTGCGATAAATGACACGAAGTAAATGACTATTAATGACGCGTTGCAAATGACTCTATTTTCCCTTGATCCCTTGGTTCTAGCTGGGTATCTTGATTCTTTTCATGGCCTGTTCCATCAAAAGCTGATAACCGCTCTTGCCACCAATCACCGACTTGGCCTTACGTTGACTCCATACTGTCTCCGGTCTTGCCTGTACGATAAAGATGTTTTCAGGGAACGCCAGGTCTTTGTCGATGGCCCATTCGATGTCCATGGGGCGTTTGTAGTGTCGTTCGATCACTTTTCCCATGCTTACCAGCGCCTTGACTTCTTTATCCTCCAGGCAGCACTTGCGTTGCATTTCTTCATTGACATCCGCGTCGACAACTTTACCCGCTTCGGGATCATACACACACTCGATATGTTTGGTGGAAATGGTTTTATCGGAGGTTTCCATGACCACCTTGTCAACGACGAACTTATCCGGATTTACTGAGCCGGAAACAACGGTCTCCCCGAGCCCCCAGCTTCCTTCAATAATAACTTTTGATAGATCACCGTCTGTTGGGTTCAATGTAAACATAACGCCGGCAGCTTTGGAATTTACCATTTTCTGAACGCCCACGCTAATTAAAACTTTTTCATGGGGGAAATTATTCTTCACACGATAGTCGATGGCACGGGGTGTAAAGAGGCTGGCCCAACAATGCTGAACTTTTTCAGCTACTTCTTGGGCGCCCTGAATCCACAGATATGTGTCTTGTTGGCCGGCGAAACTTGCAGTGGGTAAATCCTCCGCGGTAGCGCTTGAACGAACCGCTACCGGCATGGCAAGCACCCGGCAGTTTTCACAGAGTTCACCATATGCTTTTTCGATGGCTAATCTGATGTCTTCCGAAAGGGTTGAAACCTTGATCATGTCCTGGATACTGGCGCTGGCAGCATTCAGAGATGCGATATCTCCTGCCTTTATTTCCGACAGTATATGGAAAATATTATCCTGGATGCCGGTTTCTGTGATAAATTTCTGATAACTCTCCGTTGTCACTGCAAAGCCGGGAGGCACCCGAATATCCGCCTTTATCATCTCGCCCAGGCTGGCGTTTTTACCACCAACCAACGGCAGCGAATTTTTGTCTACCTCCTGGAAAGTTAGGACATAATCCATTTCTACCCCCATCTGTTACTTCAACCTAAGTTGAGCGCTCATCTAGGTTCAAATCAGTACCGGGCCTTTGAGCCCGTGGATCTATTGGTTTCAAGAAGTTTGGAGCGGCATTGCCGCTCCAAACTCTTTTAAGTTGTTCCTTGGGCATAGCCCGAATCAGGTACTATCCTGCTCGTTCTATCACCTCCACAACACCGGTGTCTCCGTCCACTTTGATGATATCGCCGGTTTTGATAATTGATGTCGCTACACCCGTCCCAGTGACGGATGGGATACCGTATTCCCTACAGACGATGGCAGCATGACTGGTGAGGCCGCCAATGTCGGTAACGGTAGCCTTGATGTTGGTAAAAACAGGTGCCCAGGATGGGTTTGTCGACGGACAAACCAGAACTTCTCCGGGCTGCAGGTCCAGGATGTCCTTGAGTAACTTCAGCACCCTGGCAGGTCCTTCCGCCACACCGGCTGAAGAAGCAAAGCCTTTGATTTCCGAAACATCACCTTCCTGTGTCGCATCGACACCCTTGAGCCATTCCTGCACCCTGTCTGTGGTGACACCCCACAACATGATCGTAAACGGCTCGGCTATTTCCTCGGGCGGCACACCCAGCGCCGGTGTCGGGTTCCATTTTCCCGCGGCAGCCAGAATACTTCTGCGTTTGGCCGCTTTTGTCTTGTAATACGAACTTCTCATGGGGATGTCCACGCCGAGCGCCCACCCAGTGGACACTTCGGTCAGGAGTTCCGGAATTTCATAGCGGTTGAACATGAAGATGTCATCCACTTGATCCAACATCCCATTATTGACGAGGAGTTGCCCGATTTCCCGAATCTTCCTGTACCAAATGGTATGGAACCAATGCTCTACCCAGAAGAGATGATCTTCGGCGTATCGATAGATGGTTCTAATGGTGTTGTATGCGCCGTCGAACGATGCCCGATCTTCATCGGTTTTGATGAGATTTTTGTATTCTGCAACAATTTTATCCCGCTCTTTGGCAATGTCATCAAGCGCCCGCTCTATAGTCTCTCCTTTTGCCAACCGATCAACATAGCTTTTGATATAGCTGAAAGGGATATCGAGGTTGGTCAGCCAGCTGCCTTCATGATGAAACCAGCCGCTGCCACAGGATACAGAGAACCAAGGATTTTTGGCTTTTTCATATTCTGCCAGCCAGTTCTGACCTTCAGATGATTTTCCAAGCGCCGCAATCTTTTCCGCAGCCGGATTGTCACCCCTTAGAATATCTGCCACAACTTGTGTCGAATGTGCCAGTCTGGAGAGCCGGCACAATTCCTCTTCCGGTTTGAACATGGAAACATATGCGCCGGCAACCATCTTGCCGATGGCGCTTTCACTGATCCCAGGAAAGAGTTTTCTGGCAACATCGGCAAACATGAGGTAGGCCAGATAGGTCAGATTGAGCATTTCAAAATGATACTGCCACCCCTTGAACATCTGGTTGACAAGCGTGTCGAAAGATTCGAGCAGATTGTATGAATCGTAGTAGCCCTTGGGCGCTGGCAGCACTTCATCTTCCGGAACGTATTTCGGAAGTTCCGGAGGAATCTTCACGGCCTCCATTTCCTGGCCAAGCGCTTTGAACTTTGTCAGCCATTTTTCCCACAATTCATCATAGTGTTCAAATACATAGAAAACACGTTTTTCGAACAGCGCTGCTTTCTCGCCGATAATTTCATCGGGTGGGGGAGCGATGGCACAGATGTACAGGTAACACCCAACCATCCTTTGGGCAATTCCTTGAGCAGGCGGAATACAAAAAACCCGGGTGGTGTACTGGGAAAGTGATATCTGCCACGCTTCTTGAAAAATAAGGTCCAGGGGCGGCACGGGTTCAGGTGCATGGATCTTGTCCTGATACCAGAATTGTGCCTTTTCCCAGTCGGCTCTGTCATTGGAAAACAGGTGATGGCCTGGGTACATCTCTTCCCAGCCTTCAAGCTCTTGGGGAACCTGAAACTCGTGGGGATCTGGAAATCTTCCTTTTTCGTCCGGCATTGTGTGTCCTCCTTTTGTTGTGGGGTTAATAGGAATCGTGCCGAACCCTGAAGTTCCGCAGGGTAGGTATAGACATAAATAGCGGAGAATCGGAAATCAGGCTCAGAAAAACATATCAGCGAAAACAGTCAGCAAGCAGAAGGAAATTTAGTTAGGTTATTTATGGATGACCCATAATATTCTGTCAATTCAATTAAATTGATGCTATCTATAAGTTTTTCTTATGTGAATTATTATTCATAAATAAAATTATCGAGAAGGAAAGCGTTCATGTTGAACTTCAATCAGCTCAGAACCTTTCATTATACAGCAAAATATCGAAGCTTTACCGTTGCGGCAAGCACGTTATTCGTATCGCAGCCGGCCGTCACTGCGCAAATAAAAGCGCTCGAAGCAGAATGCAGCCTGAAGCTTTTCAAAAGAAAAGGACGTCAGGTACATCTGACGGAAGAAGGTAAAACACTATATGAATACACACAAAAAATCTTTCAATATGAAAAAGAAATCGAGAATATCATTGATGACATGAAGGAGTTAAAGCGAGGTGTCCTGCGGGTAGGATCTACCAAAACCTATGCGCGTTATTTTATGCCTTCCCTCCTCTCCAGTTTTCATCAAGACTATCCACATATCAAACTCCACCTGGATGAAGGAAGCTCGTTGGATATGACCAACAGCCTCCTGGAATTTAAAAATGAAGTTGCCGTCATTGCAAAAGCAATAGAAAATCCAGGTGTTACATTTATCCCTTTAAGCCAGGAAGAACTGGTCATCATTGTTCCGGCAAATCATCCACTGACAGCTAAAAAAAGTATCTCCCCGGAGGAGTTGGCCAAAGAACCGTTAATCATGAAGGAAACGGGTTCAGGAACCCGAAAACGCGTGAGCATGTTTTTTGAGCAACATCATTGTACGCCCAACGCCCTCATGGAAACCAGCAACACTGAATTTATCAAACAGTTGGTTCAAAAAGGGGAAGGGATTTCCATTCTTGTGAAGGCGTGTGTGGCTGCGGAAATCGAAGAAGGAAAATTGGCAACAGTTCCGCTACGAGGGCAGCGGATTTATCTTGATGTCAGTTTTGCACATTTAAAAAATCAACCCTTGTCCGTACCTGCCAGGGCTTTTGAAAAAGTCTTGAAAAAATTACGGTCTGAAGATATGCGACCACAGGATATTGGGACTTTGATGTTGAAAATACTGTCCCAGCAACGATGAGGGCGGAAGGGTTGGAGGGTTGGAGGGTGATACAAGGGTGATAAGAGGGTTCGAGGGGTACGTTCCTAAGCTCTTCGTTCTTGGCTCTTAGCTGTTGGTTGATTAACAGCAAAAAGCCAAGAGCAAACGGCTAACAGCCGACAACCGTCAGGTTGTCCAATGACAGCCGAAGGCGAAGTGTCGCGCGCAGCGCAAATGATCTTCGCTGAACCTAAAACTTAAAACCTAACACCTAAAACGTTACTTAATTGGGGAGTTGTCAAGATGATCCAACATTGGGAAGTTTTAAACCGTAAAACAGTGCGTGATTTTAAGATCATGCAGATAGAGGAAAAAAAGGTGCGTTCGCCCAGAACCGGCAACGCAGCCGATGTATTGGCCATCCATTTCCCAGCCTGGGTGGTGGTTCTGGCAATTACCGCAGCCAAAGAAGTGGTCATGGTGCGTCAGTACCGACATGGTACCGAGAAGATTCATCTGGAACTGCCGGGCGGCCTCATCGATCCGGGTGATCCGTCTCCGATT
>QMMS01000080.1 GCA_003647375.1 Deltaproteobacteria bacterium | reverse complement strand
TTCCGCGATATCGGCGTTGGACGCCATGATTTAACTCCTCAAAATAGCACGCTATTACTCCGGGTTAAATCTGTCGTCCGCCTTGATCTCACGAAAAAATCCTCATTTCTGGACGGACACTAACTAGTGTCAGCGCCGGGAACGACACAGCTAACCCCAGTATGGAGTAACATGCGAATGAAAAACAAATTGAATCAGTCGTGTTTGAGCCCCTCCACAGTTAAAGGGCTCCACATGGATATCCTGTCCGATAAAGAGCTGGATGAACTCCACGACAGCACCCTGCAAGTTCTTGATCAAACGGGTCTTTTTATCGAGAATACTGCGGCCATGGATTGTTTTGAGGCAGCCGGTGCACGGGTGGATCGAAATGGCGGCATTGTCAAGATACCACCGCGGCTGGTGGAAACGGCTATTCAATCTGCCCCTTCAAAAATTCTACTCGCCGGTCGCGACCCAAAACACGACCTGGTGCTTGGAGAAAATCGCGTTCACTTCACCAATTTCAGCGAGGGCGTAAAAATTAATGACCCATACACCGGCGAAAACAGGTCACCGGTAAAACAGGATCTTGCAGATGTCGCACGAGTCATCGATTATCTGGATGAAATCGATTTCTGCGAAAAAGCCATCGGCGCCCATGACATGCCCCAGGAGACCGTTCCTCTGCACAATGCCGAAGCATTCCTCACCAACACCACCAAACATTGCGCTTTCGGACCCGGCAACGGAAAACTGCTGAACAAGATCATCGAAATGGCCTCCATCATTGTTGGCGGCGCCAAGCGGCTGACGGAACGCCCCATTGTATCCTTCACAACCTGCCCGGTGAGCCCTTTGAAGCTGATCAAGGAATGCTGCGAGATCATCATGGAGTCCGCCAGAAACAATGTTGTTTGCAATATATTGTCCATGGCCATGGCCGGGGCCACATCCCCTGCAACCCTTGCCGGCACTCTGGTGACGCACAATGCGGAAATCCTGGGTGGTATCACGCTTTCTCAGTTAACGCACAAGGGGGCTCCCGTGATTTACGGAAGTTCCACCACCGCAATGGATTTGAAACTGGGCGAAGCATCGGTGGGCACACCCGAGTGCGCACTCATCAGTGGAGCCGTGGCCCGACTGGCACGCTATTATGCGTTACCCAGTTATGTTGCCGGTGGATAGGGCGACGGCAAAATATCAGATAGCCAGATGGGCCACGAGAAGACACTCACCGGACTGATACCCGCATTGGCAGGCGCCGATATGATTTACGGTCCGGGGATGCTAGAAAGTGGCATCACCTTCGATCTTGCCCAGCTGGCTCTCGACTGCGAATTTGCTCGTATGATAAAACATACCATCAACGGCATTCCCGTCAGTAAAGAGACCATTGCCCTGGATGTCATCCAGGAGATCGGGCCTTTTGGAGATTTCCTGGCGCATATTCACACATTTCAGCACATGCGGGAACAATCGAGGGCGGAAATCATCGATAGAAGAATGCGGAGCGCCTGGGAGATGGACGGCGCCATTGACAGCTATACAAGGGCACTTCATAAGGTCCGCAACATCCTGGAAAATCATTTCCCGGAGCCGCTTCCGCCCGACGTGCTGGCTGGAATCCGGCGTATTGTGAAAGATACAGAGACGGATATGGGTAATGGGAGTTGAGGAAAAGATATGGAGAATCGAATTCTAACCAGAATGGGTGACGGCGAGCGGGTATGGCTGTCAACATCCGATGTTAGAGCGGATATTGACGAAGGCACGGCAGATGCCGCCAAAAGAACCGATATTCCGGAATTGACAGACGAAGAACGAAAACAGCTTTTCGACATCATGGCAGATCCCTCAAGGATTGTCAGCGTTCAGCCCGGAGAAGAAGTCATTGTCACCGATGACGGGTGCAGCATGAGTTTTTATTCGGGACAGGATGGTGGGGGTGTGGGTATTCCCATGAGCCGGATGCAGGCCGTTTTGACCTATGAACGTGCCTGCGGCGGAGACACGACATCCATCGGGCACAGTGATTATTCTTTCAAGCCGGTCAAATCGATCGTGAATTTTGAAAAAAATGATTATTACAATATTTCCATGGTGTCGACTGCACCCCTTTTCTACGGGGCGCAACCCAACATGGGTCTTTATTTTCAACCGGATGGCCCCTGTCCAAACCCTTCGGAGCTTCTCCCGGTCGGTAAAATTACCGAGGCGCTTCAGGCGCAGGAAGATGCTGCCGAGCACCTCACCAGAGACCTGGTTTATGTTGGAAAAAAAATGGCCGAGGTGGGATGTGAAGGGCTCAATTTCGACACCTCGGGGTCGGCAGGTGATGCTGATTTCCTGGCAGCGCTCAGGGCCGTGGAAAAGCTGAAACAAGCCGTTCCGGACATGCCGATCGTCATGGGTGCTTCCGGAGAATTCGTCATCGGCATGCACGGTGATGTGACCTACAGAGACCAACGCCTGGCCGGTCTATACCCTCACGAACAAGCCAAGGTCGTTTCCGATGCAGGTGCAGATGTCTTTGGTCTTGCCATCGGCACCAATACGACACAATCGGTGGCCTGGAATCTTTCGAGAACGATTACCTTTCTCAAGAAAACAACCGCGACGTCCCCTATCCCCGTGCATGCCAACGTGGGAATGGGCGTCTGCGGCATCCCCATGATGGAGCAGACACCCATTGACAGCGTCACACGGGTCTCCAAGGCCCTCGTACAAATCGGTAAAGCAGACGGATTGTAGATTGGCGTCGGTGACCCTTTTGGGATGCACATGGCACATATTCTGGCTTCATGCATGGGAGGCATCCGAACTTCCGGAGATCTGGTCGCTTGGATGCAAATAACCCGCAAAATGAAAATCAATGAAGCCAAGGCATATGTGGCCGGCAGATTGAAGGTCGATCCCCTGGATCTGACCGACGAAGAGGTAATGCGTCCGATCCGTGAAGATCTGGGCATCGGAATGGTTACATCTGTTGCCGGCAGCCCCAAGGGCATACGGGCAAAATGGAAAATTGCCGACCTTCTCGACATTTCCATTCGCTCGGTGGATCTGTTCAGGTCACAGCTTTAACCCGGCATTTCGTGAAAAGCGACGAACTCGTTTTTTAGAGTGACATATCAACCCCTTGGCCTATGAAGTGATTCAGGGCCATCCACAATTTGACGTCACACATGGCATTGGCATCAGCGATGATTCGGGATGCATCGGCAGGGGACAGGAGGTATACTTCGATGGTTTCGGTCCCCTGGTTTTCGTCGGTGGAAGGAACACCGTCACATTCACAATGAACTATAGCCACCGATTCATCGGTCAGGCCGGCCGTGTTGTAAAGGGGTGGACTAATGCCGGTGATGCGTTTCAGGGTCAGCCCGGTCTCTTCCATGAGCTCACGCTGGGAAGCCTCCTGGATGGTTTCGCCCTTGTCTATCAAACCTGCCGGGAATTCATATTGAAAGCCTGCCAGGGATACCCGGTATTCTCTAAGAACGACCAGCTTTTGTTCGGTTGTGTGAAGCGGGATCATTAGCACCGCGTCAGGAACATCAAATTTACCTGAGACACACTTGGGTCTGCGGTTTCTTGACACGACCTGCCAGTTTCTTTCCCGACCGGTTTTATCGGTATAAGATACATCGAACAGATTGATCCATCTGGCATCGGTCAGTTTTTTACAGTCTGTTATTTTCATGAATCAACTCCTTTGAAAATAATTCTAAATCACATATTCTTAAAAGCTGAAGCGCTCATCCTATATAGTTCCGTCCAGAAATGAGGATTATTTCGTGAGATCAAGGCGGACAACAGATTTAACCCGGAGTAATAGCGTGCTATTTTGAGGAGTTAAATCATGGCGTCCAACACCGATATCGCGGGAAAAGACCATTTGTGGATGGGCACTATGTACAATATTGGACACCCAATAGAAAGGCCCTACCGTTTACCACTTGTCCTAATATTCCAGATAGCATAAAATGCTTCCATGATTCAGATCACACCAAATATTCAAATCCATGAAAACGATATGACTTTTGATTTCATTCGGGCATCCGGTCCCGGGGGACAGCATGTGAACAAGGTTTCCACGGCTGTACAGCTTCGCTTTGACGCACGGCAATCCAAAGGTCTTTCTCCCGAGGTCTACCATCGCCTGAAAAAACTGGCCGGAAAACGAATGACGGATGACGGTGTCCTGATTATCCAGGCCAAACGCTTCCGAAGCCAGGAGAAAAACCGTCAGGATGCCCTCGATCGGCTGGTGACCCTGGTTCGCAAGGCAACCAAAAAGCCGAAACCGAGAAAAAAAACGCGGCCCACAAGAGCCTCGAAAGAGCGAAAACTGGCCGCCAAAAAGCTTAGAGGCCGATTAAAAAAAACACGCCAACGCGTATCAAAAACAGGAGACAGTATTTGAACGGATTGATCCTTTTGATTACCGTGTATCTGACCCTAAAGAATCTGCTCCATATCGTCGGTGTGAATGACCCTTCCGGAAGTTCTCAAGGGGTCGTCAGCAGCGAGTCGGAATATCGTCTGCTGTCAAATCTCTCTACCGATCTGTTTACTCTCCTGTTGAAACACCAGCCCATCGTCGGTAACAAATCTGCCGGTCATTTCGACCTGCAGCTTTCCGGGCATACCCACAATGGGCAGATTTTCCCCTTCAGTCTGTTGACAACATTGTTTTAGTTAAATCCGCGATTGTTTCAAAGACAGCATCCGGATGGGCTGTATCGATTTCATCCCGCGTGCCGTAACCGTAGAACACGGCTGCTGTCATAACCCCATTCTCTTTCCCGCCCTCGATATCGTATACCCGGTCACCGACCATCAGTGTTGCCGTGGAATCGAGTCCTTCCTGACTGATGATGTGCGCAATCAACGCGCCCTTGTCCGACAGGTGACCATCCAGTTCGCTTCCATAAGCCTTATGGAAATAAGGGGTCATCTTGAAGTGATCAAGTATCTGTTGTGCAAACACCCTGGGTTTCGAGGTGGCAAGAAACAGGTTGAATCCAGCCTTCCGCAGCCTGTCAAGGGATGAAACCACGCCGGGATATAGAATGTTTTCGAACATGCCTTTTTCAGAAAAGCGCTTTCGATAATGGACCAGGGCCTGGTCCAGAATGGTTTCGTCCGTGGTATTCAACAGCTGTGAAAAAGAGGCTCTCAGGGGCGGGCCGACACACCATGCGAGCTGGTCTGACAATGGCATGGCCGAGCCAAGCCGGTCAAGGGCATACTGGATGCAACGTGTAATCCCTTCCCCGGGGTCCGTCAGGGTACCATCCAGGTCAAACAAGATGTTTGAAATGTTGGACAACATCTATTCACCATGTTCAAGAATGCTTGTTATATATTGAAACACTTTCTCCGGAGTACGATTGATTTCAATCGTGCTTACCTGCTTGTAGCAACGGGTTCAAAACAATCATAGAAGTCGCCTATCTCTATCTTAAACCTGAACTGAGCTATTACTTTGTCATTGCAATAGAGTGAATATTCTCCAAACATTTTTTTGTATCGGATTACCCCAGCATTCTGTATCTGCTCTACAACAAATTCGACAAAATTGAAATTTAATAAACTCTTGACACCAATTTAATGTGTACATATTATATGTTTGATACACATCATATGGGAGGCGATACCATGCGAACCAACATTGTCATTGATGACGAGCTTATCAATGAGGCTATGGCCCTCAGCCAGTTAAAAACCAAAAAGGCCGTTGTTGAAACCGGACTCAGACTCTTGGTCCAAATTAAAAAACAAGAACAAATTAAAAATTTACGTGGAAAACTTAAATGGGATGGTGACCTTGATTCAATGAGATTAGATCAATGATTCTGGTCGATTCATCCGTATGGATCAATTATTTCAACGGTATCCCCACATGGCAGACAGACTTGCTTGACAGTTCCCTTTCAAATATTCCTGTCATCATTGGGGATTTAATCCTCGCAGAGGTCCTTCAGGGTTTCAAGTCGAATAAGGATTATGAAACTGCCAAGGGTTTGCTTAGCGCTCTCCCATTTCGCCAAATCGGTGGCTATAATGTCGCTATTCAAAGTGCTCAAAACTACCGAATCCTTCGAAAATCCGGTGTTACGGTCCGAAAAACAATCGATGTAATTATCGGAACTTTCTGCATCATGGAAGGGTTGCCTTTGCTCCATGATGATCGTGATTTTGATCCAATGGTATCCCATTTCTCTCTAAGGACACCTTCACCACAGTAGCTTCGGCGCATTTCCTTCAACAAAATGACTATATGCACAACGTTTGAACTCACTGGTTTTATGGAGCGCAGCGGAGTAAAAATCCAGTGCAGTGATTTCATATAATCCAAGAAACTTAGGGACGGGTATTGATATATTCGTATAGCGTTCAAAACAACGAGGAAATATTCTCATCAAACCCCTTTAACAAGAAGCATAAAGTAATATATCAATACCCGTCCCTAAATGGGTTGCCTTCTCGATGCTGGAAAGAGTAGCTTCAGTATTTCAGAGCGAAAACTTGCCTCCCGGGAAATAGTCGTTCTGTATGTCGAACGCCGCAAATCACCGGCGCTAAAAAACAAATCGGATAATTTATGTATCGAAATATTGAAAAGTGTTGTTTGCCATTTGAAATCAAACCTGTTTTACTTGTTAACTCAACTTTCGGTTTTTACCAGAGATAGAGCGAAATGGGTGATTCGAAGGCGATTTGCGCTGTTTGAGCCAATTAGGGCTCCTTACATCAGCACATGACAATGAAAATCCAATATGAAACACCCGGGATAGTTGGACCATGTATGTTTGAGGAAAAGGAATCATTCAAAATTTATGACAGATAAGAATCGGGAAATCATTATTTCAAAAGAAGACGCCGTATTCTGGATGGATGGCAATGGAGGGTGGCATAACATTCATGGCGCATTCGAACATAAAAAGGTTATCGCCTATTTCAACCGGTCCATCGAGTATGATGCAGACGGTTACTTTGTCAGCCAGGTGCGGGGAGATGTGGTTGAAAAAGTCTATTTTCGATACCAGGAAACCGCTCTCTTTGCCGTTGACATCATCCAGAATGATGATTTACGACTCCTGCTGAACACCCGAAAGCAGGTCCCTTTGAATCCAAAAAAACTCTTCATCAGGAATGACAATCTGTTCATGCACTTCGAAAACCAACTCATCAAGTTTACGGATCGGAGCATGATAAAACTGTCCGACCGGCTTGACGATGCGAATGGGCAGTTCACGATTCACCTGAAAGGCGTGTGTTACACCATCCAAGAGAAATAATCCATGTATCCTCAACCAACATAATCGGATAAAAACGATAGAGCGCAGCGATTCAACACTTCAACATTCAATATTCCTTGTTCGACACTGGACATTCTCTTTATTAATAATCACCAGGTAGAACCTTTCCGGATCCCTCGCCCGCCAACTGCTGATGAATCTTCTGAACGGCCTCCATGAAAACGGAACGGCTTTCCGCAGCATAAGGGTTGTACGTATTCATGTCCTTGAACAGTTGCCAGGTGTCGTTCTCCACTACCCCGAGTACATGCAGCAACCGCTGGTAGCCTTCGGTGTCGACATCCAGGGGCGTTGCCCCGAATTCGGCCAGGGACCGACCGATAAAATGGGTCAATGCAAGGCTGACAGCTATCTGCCGGTCATGTGCTTCCGGAGTGACCTCAGCAACCACCAGCCCTTTCGAAATCAGGTAAGATTTAATTTTCCGATAGGCCGAATCATCGATTCTTTCTGCGCACAGAACGATCTTTCCCCCCTGGAGCGAATGGGCAGCGCTGTCGGGACCGAACATGGGATGTGTCGCCAGGATGGACACCTGTTCCGGCAGCAGATCTTTCATCAGCCTGACCGGGTATTCCTTGACCGAGCACACATCGATCACCAGTGCATCCGGGGCCAGCAAGGGCGCAACTGTTTGAAGGGTCTCACGAAAAACAGATATGGGCACCGAGAGGATAACCATTTTCTGACCACAAGCCACTTCAAGGGACGTGGGCTTCGCACCACTTGCCATAATGTCATCGCCATTATCACTACGGTTGTAGACCATGACATCGAAATCCTTGGCAAGATAATTTGCCATCAGTTTTCCGAATCGACCAAAACCTAAGATGCCAATCATAATACGCTTGCAATCCTTTCAAAACCTGCTATCAGCTCTTTTTCCGGAACAGCATAGGATATCCGAATATGGCCTCCCATTCCGAAAGCCTCACCGGGAACCACCGCAACGCCGGCATTCCCAAGAAGGTGGTTGGCGAAATCTTCGGATGTCCATCCCTTTTTCAAATGCCGCGAGACATCCGGGAAAAGATAAAAACCACCCGCAGGCTTGATGCAGTCAAACTGTCGGGCAGCATATTCATATGCCAGATCTCTTTTTTGTTTTAGTTGTACGCGGTTCTCTTCGATCAACACCGGATCCAGGGAAAGAGCCGCCAGGGCACCCTCCTGGGCAAAAGTGCAGACATTGCCGGTCAGATGGCTTTGAAGTCGGACCAGGGCTTTAATTATTTCCTTGGGTGCCGCCACATAGCCGACCCTGAATCCCGTCATGCCATATGTTTTTGAAAAACTCCTCACAACAATAAGTCTGTCCCGGACATCTTCCATACGAGAGAAACCGTCCTGTAGGCCATCATTATATATGAAGGCACAATACGCTTCATCCGAAATAATGAACAGGTCGTTTGATATGGCGATATCGGCAATCTTTCTCAAAGTCTCAAAAGGGTAGACAGCACCCGTGGGGTTGTTGGGGGAGTTGATGATGATCGCACGGGTTCGAATAGTGACAGATTCCGACACAGCCCGGCAGTCGAGTTGGTGCGCCCTGGTATCCACAAACACCGGGACCGCGGAAGCGAGTTTCACCTGCTCGGAAAAACTGACCCAGTAGGGTCGTGGAATGACCACCTCGTCCAGCGGGTTGCAGATCGCCTGAAAGATGGCATAAAGAGATTGCTTGGATCCGTTGGACACGATGATGTTCTCTTCACCATAGCTTTCAAACTGTTCGGAAAGCCTGGATTTCAGCTCCTTCATGCCCTGGACGGGGCTATAGCGAGTCTTCCCGTCATCGAGAGCTTGCTTGGTGGCAGCGACCACCGGCAAGGGGGTTCCATGTTCCGGCTCACCCACCGCCATGTTGATAACGGATGCGCCTTTTGCAGTGCGTTCGGATAGCAGGGAGGTAAACTGTACGGTTCTGGATTCCGTGACAGTCTCTATGCGATCCGAAAGTCTCATGACGAACCCTGTTTTCTTGTTTTCTGCAGCAACAACATGTCTGCAATCACCAGGGCCGCCATCCCCTCGACAATAGGCACGGCACGCGGGACGACACACGGATCGTGCCGTCCTCTACTTTCCAGAATCGTTTCAAGGCCTTCGAAATCAACGGTCTGCTGGGCAATTCCGATGGTAGCCGGGGGTTTAAAAGCCACCCGAAAGTAAATCGCCTCACCATTGGTAATACCGCCCTGGATACCACCGCTGAAATTGGTTTTGGTTCTCAACCCATTTTCCGTTGATATAAACGGGTCGTTGTGTTCCGAGCCCTGCATTCGAGTCCCTGAAAAACCAGATCCGACTTCGAAACCTTTCGTGGCCGGAATCGAGAGCATAGCCTGTGCCAGCAACGCCTCCATTTTACCGAATACCGGTTCTCCCAGGCCCGCCGGGACCTTCCTGCAAACACAGTTCACAATACCACCGACAGAATCCCGATTCTCTTTCAGGGACGCTATCAGTCGGTACATCTTCTCTGCGGTCTCTGTGTGGGGGCACCGAACCAGGTTCTGATCTACCTCGCCCCGGGAAATAAGATCCATATCCATACCGGGCGCTTCGATATTGCCCACGGCACTTACCCAGGCGACGATTTCCACCCCTGCTCGTTCCATGAGAATCCTCTCGGCCATGGCACCGCCTGCCACGCGTGCGATGGTTTCCCTGGCACTGGCTCGTCCGCCGCCGCTGATGGATCGTGTGCCATATTTGGCCTGGTATGTAAAGTCGGCATGGGACGGCCGTGGAATGGTTCGAAACCGTTCATAATCTCCGGGCACCTGATCCCGGTTGGCAACATAAAAGGCAATGGGCGTCCCCAGCGTCCGGCCATCTTCGACACCCGAAACAATCGTGACCATGTCCATTTCTTCTCTGTCGGTCGTCAAGTGGCTCTGCCCCGGCCGTCTGCGGTTCAACTGCGGTTGAATGTCCGCTTCCGTCAGGGAAACGTTGGGAGGACACCCGTCTAGAACACCTCCCACGCTTTTCCCATGGGACTCCCCAAAGGTTGTAAGACTCAATACGTTACCGAAATGACTCGACATGATAATTCCTCTTTTGTTAGGCTGTAGGCTATAGACTGTAGGCCTTTAGGCTGCTAAAAGTCTAACAGTCTATAGCCTAAATGCCCTCAAAAACTTCCCAAAAGTTCGGAAATGATTTTTCAACACATCCAGGATTCCTGATGTCCATACCCGGAACCACCAGGCCGGCAACTGCAAAACTCATGGCGATGCGGTGGTCGTTGTATGTGTCGATCACGGCACCATGGGGCCTGCCCCCCTCCACCATCAGTCCGTCGTCTGTTGCCAGTGCGTTTACGCCCATCTTGTTCAGTTCCCTGACAACAGCTTCAATCCGGTTGCTCTCTTTTATCTTCAGATGAGAGACATTTTTGATGAAGGTCTTTCCCCTGGCAAAAGCCGAAACAACCGCAATGGTCGGCACCATATCCGGCATATCCGACATGTCCGCCTCAATGGCGCAGAGATCTCCGCCCACCACACGCACACCATCACTCGCCTCCATGATCCGGCACCCCATGGATTCCAGGAGTCGAACCATACCGACATCTCCCTGTTGCATGTTAAGGCGGGTGCCTTTCACCATGACATCTCCACCGGCGATAGCCGCCGCTGCCCAGAAATAACCGGCTTGGGAGCAGTCAGGTTCAACTGTATACACACCGTGCCGATAAATCTGGCAGCCGGTCACCGAAAATGTCTCATACCCTTTCCGTTCCAACTGGATTCCGAATTGCTGCATGACATATCGGGTCATCTCCACATAGGGCTTGGACACGGGTCCTTCCGTTACCTGAATTTCGATCCCCGACTGGGTACAGGGTGCGATGAGCAGCATGGCCGACAGATATTGACTGCTCTTGCCACACCGAAGTTCGGTGGCACCGCCAATCCTCTTCCCGCCCTCGATGATAACGGGTGGACATCCGTTGCCGTTCACGGATTTGGCCGGCACCTGGATCTTCACCAGCCCATCCAGCAAATCCTGAATGGGGCGTTCCTGCATCCTTTCCGTACCGGTAATCGTGTATGGGCCCTCGCCCAACACCGCCAGTGCGCATACAAACCGCAGGGACGTGCCCGAATTTCCTAAGAAAACAGATTCTTGACAGGCGGAAAATCTGCCTTTTCTCCCTTTTACCTGAACCCGGGTTCCCTCCACACCAATCTTGACACCCATCTGTCGTAACGCACCCATGGTCAGCAGGGTGTCCTCACTGATGAGGCAATTTTCGATGATACAGTCCCCGTCCGAGAGGGCCGCCGCCATCAGAAACCTGTGAGATAAACTTTTCGATCCGGGTACACTGACATGAGATGTCTCCAGAGAATGGGGTTGGATTTTCATGCTGTCTTTATCTCACCAAATGCCAGGGCTTCGCTTACGGCTTCTCTCATCACCTCAACGGGTGCCTGCATGCCTGTCCAGAGTTCAAACTGGAACGCTCCCTGATAGACGAACATGGGAAGACCGTTGATGGTATCACACCCGGCTGCGGTCGCTTCTTTTAACAGGCGAGTCTGCAGCGGTGTGTATATAATATCCATGACCGTCATGTGCTCGTTAAAAAAAGTTTCGGGCACCGGTGTTGCGTCGACATCCGGAAACATACCAACCGGCGTGGTGTTGATCAGAACGTCACAGTCGATTTTTTGAATCTCGGACAGCAGAGAGAACTCTCCGCCTATATCGGCCGCCAGCTGTTCGCCGGATTTTGCGGAACGGTTCACCACAATGACGTTCCCCTTGTTTTCTATGATGCCGTACCCGACAGCCCGGGCAGCCCCCCCAGCGCCAACAATTGCCACACGCCGGTTCTCGAGGGAGAGTCTTTCGGTAAGTGCCGACACAGCACCCATGGCATCCGAATTATACCCGATCAGGACGCCGTCCTGATTGAGAATCGTGTTCACGGCGCCGATCTTTTCCGCCAAGACATCCATGCGATCCAGGTGCGCCATTACCCGGACCTTATGGGGTAATGTAACACTGGCACCCCTCATATTCAGGGTTTTCATGGCCGAAATAGCCTTGGCGATAGCATTGACCCTGAAGGGGAAATAGACACCGCTATAGTCCGAATAGACAAAAGCCCTATTGTGCATGATCGGACTCAGACTGTGAGATACGGGGTCGCCAAAAACGCCGAAAAGTGTCGGAGTTTTGCTTTGCAAACTTCTTTTCGCACCCATCAAAACATGTGCTTGGGATGGATTCTTATCCGTAGGAGATCCCAGATATTTCATGCCCACACGAACATCCTCGATGGAGAGGCGCCGTACAACAGCACTGCCAATCTGTTCCAGGAGAACAAAATAGATGCTGTCCCCTTCGCGCTTTTTGTCTTTTTGCAGGGCGTCCCACACCAGATCTACATCCACCTCTATCTGGGTCGGCAAAGACAGGTCCTGTAGCAGACGCTGCAGTCGTTGGGTGTCGACGCTCTTTATAGGGCCGTTTGCCTCTGACACAGCCGATGCGATAACCATCCCCACACTGACCGCTTCGCCGTGGGAAATACCGGCTGTCTTTTCGATGGCATGACCAAAGGTGTGTCCAAAATTCAGTTTTCGCCTCTCGCCTTGCTCAAGCTCATCCCGGTTGACAACCGCGGCCTTGATCCTGACTGATTCATAAACCAGCTTCTCGATGACGGAAAGATCAAGGGAAAACGCCCGCGCAGCATTTGCCTCCAGGTATGCAAACATCTCGGCATCTGCTATGGCGCCATGTTTGACAATTTCTGCAAACCCGCAGGATATTTCCCGGTCAGGCAGTGTCGTCAACAACGATAGATCGCAGATGACGAACTCCGGCTGGTTAAACACCCCGACGATATTTTTATAGCCCTGGAAATTGACACCGTTCTTGCCCCCCACGCTGGCATCAACCTGTGACAGCAGCGTTGTCGCAATATATCCGAACCGCAAACCGCGCATGAACGTAGAGGCAACAAACCCTGTGACGTCACAGACAATTCCGCCACCGATACCCACAAGACATGTTGACCGGTCCGCCCCGAAGGCGAGAAGCTGCTGATAGATATTCTCAACGGTTTTGAGACTCTTTACGCTTTCCCCCAGTCCGATGGTAATAACCTTGCAGGGAGGAAACCGCTTGCCATAAATCTCCGCAACGCGGGTATCCGTGATGATAATGGTATTCTCGATGGATACGTATCGATACAGGCTATCCATGGATTCCCCCACAAGAACGACCGTATCACCCGTACCCCCTTTTATCTGAATCGTTTTCACCAGAGCGGCTCCTGAATCTTATCGATAACCCGGGTGGTTGACTGACCGCCGGAGGTTATGCTTCTGAAGTAGTAGCGGCCCAGTTTTTCGTGGGCGTCTAAAAGTAACTGTTCGGTCGCTTCCCATGAAATACATTCATCTGTAATGGAAACCCCATATTTCAAATCAGCATGACTGCCGGTAAATTTCTGATTCCCCTCATGGAGATTGCTCTCCAGCATCATTCCCATGATCGCATCGTTGCCATTGATAAACTGATGAAGAATGTTTCTCCAAACTACCGCTTGACCCTGATATCTCTTTTTGGAATTGGCATGCGAACAATCGACCATGATCTTGGCCGGAAGATCCCTGGATACTAGATCGAGATGTGCCTCCTCGATACTCAAAGCGTCATAATTCGGACGATTGCCACCCCGAAGAACCACATGGCCACTTGAATTCCCGATTGTCTGGACGATACAGGTCTGTCCTTCCTGGTCGATGCCAAGAAAAGCCTGGGGTGCCCTGGCCGCCAGCATGGCGTTGATTGCCGTTGAAAGATTACCGTCCGTAGCATTCTTAAAGCCAACCGGCATGGATAGACCGCTTGACATCTCCCGGTGAATCTGGGATTCGGTGGTTCGAGCACCTATAGCCGCCCAGGAAAGGAGATCGTCCACATACTGAGGTGTAATGGTTTCCAGGAGCTCTGTTCCGGCCGGCATGCCTATTTCCGTGATGCGACGAAGAATTCTTCTCGCCTTTCGCAGGCCCTCCTGAATATCGCAGGTGCCATCGAGATTAGGATCATTGATCAGCCCCTTCCAGCCCACCGATGTCCTTGGTTTTTCAAAATAAACCCGCATAACGACAACCATGGTCTGTTCGACTTTTTTCCTCATTTCATTCAGCCGTTCAGCATACTCATATGCGGCCTTTTCATCGTGAATCGAACAGGGACCTACAATCACCAGAAGCCGTCGATCTATACCCTCGAGGATATTATCGATACATTTTCGACCGAGAATAACTGTTTTTATGGAAGATTCGTTTACCGGGAGCTCTTCTTTCAGGGCTTTCGGCGGCACCAGTGGTTTATAGCCACCAACTCTTAAATCCTGTACCTGCTGCATCATACTTACCTTTTTATTGCTTGAGGTTATCCCAATGTTGCAAAAGGCCGTGCGGTTTCCCCCACGGCCTCAAAATAAAAAAGCCGTGGGCTTCGGCCTGCCCACAGCTTTTTGCGCTTTTTCTTTTTCAGTCTTTTCAGCGCAACTCAGGCAGGCCGGTTTTATAATAAAACCAGTAATAATAGTCGTTGCCTGAATTGAAATACTTCACTGAAAATCCTTTCGATCTTATTTGAGCCCGTTTACAGGAACGCTCGAAGATTGTCAAGGTATTTTCCTGGCTATGCCCGGACAACTTCCTCCATAATCCCATAGTAATGCTCAACTTCTTTAAGATTATACGATTATCCATAAATGGTCTTTTTCCGCGATATCGGCGTTGGACGCCATGATTTAACTCCTCAAAATAGCACGCTATTACTCCGGGTTAAATCTGTCGTCCGCCTTGAT
>QMMS01000079.1 GCA_003647375.1 Deltaproteobacteria bacterium | reverse complement strand
CGTTGGGGAATATTCCATGGGCAAACCACCTGGCATTTTTTCCCCCCAAGGCAGATATCCGAGTGGATAACGGGAATACCGATGAAAAGTTTCCGGGCGGCACCCCAGGGACAAAGATCGGCACAGGGTGGGTTCTGACAGTGCATGCATCTTCTGGGAAATGAGACTTCGGTCTCCTCTCCGTCAACCTCGACCGTTGCCCACTGTATCGTCAACCAGTTATAAGGAGTCAAGCGATCCCGGACCTCACGGCCCTCTTCATCCGACCAATCGGCGACCTTGACACGGTTGGGATACATCTTGGGAAAAGGTTTTTCCGGTTCGGGATATTTAAAATCATTGACTTCACGGCAGGCTTCCACACAAGCCTCACATCCGATGCACTTGCGGATATCAATGAGGGTGGCCAGTTCCTGTCCGCTTTTGGATTTAGCCGATGCCGGCAGCGGTACCTGCGAAGCACAAGTGGCACAGGCCGCCACCAGGGAACCCTTTAAAAAGGATCTTCTCGATATTTGTTTAGACATAATTACTCCCGTTTCAGTTTAAATGCCGCGATACGTAGTTCCATGTAATGTAGCACAGGTCTTTAGACCTGCAAAAACGTTTTACAAGCAGAGCTGATGAGCATGGTTCAACGCGAACACAAAGCGTTGAATTCAAAGGATTTATTTAATTTAAGGACACATTCCATTACGCGCGCGGCGAACCGCCGCACTTATTTTAACCCGCTCATGAAAAGCCTGATGTTGAACCGGAAGCGCAAGCCCCGAAACCTGAACCGCTCATAAAACTGGTGGCGCTTAATACCCTGTCTACTTCCGTTTTCCCACATTCAGGGCATTGAATCTCTTCCTTATCCCCCTTGAAAGTCAGTTTTTCAAATACATGCTGGCATTTTTCGCATCGATATTCATATATGGGCATGTGAATATTCCTATAATAAAAAGGTTAATATAACAGTGAAGGATATATAAAATATTCTCTTCATCAATTGCCGTCTCCACGTATTCTAATACGCTGAAGTATAAATGCAATGGCTCTTTTTCCGATAACCCAGAAAAAGGTTAGTGCAAATGTTCTTCAATGGCCTTGGAAAGCGTCTGAGCCGACTGAAGACCGACAAAACGATTAACTTCGACTCCGTCTTTGAAAACAGCAATCGTGGGAATACTCTGGATCCCGAGTTTGGCAGCTGTTTCCTGATTTTCATCGACGTTTATTTCTGATATTACAGCCCTGCCTGAAAAATCTTCCAGAAGCTGCTGTATAATCGGCTCCTGCGCACGACAGGGGCCGCACCAGGGTGCATTGAAGTCGATGAGTGACACGCCGCTCTTGATAGCGCCTTCGAATTCTTCGGACGTTGTAAGTTGTTTGGTTTTCATAATCTGCTATCCTCCCTTTTCGGTTTATAGAGTACTATTATCAAATTCCGTGCCAATATCGAAATAATCGTCAATCTTGAAGGTCTTACTGAGCTCAAAGAATCATAACTCACTCAATAAATTCAATATATAATTATCAACAACTTATTATCTTACAAATGGCAACAAGGGGGAAATCTTTCTTGGGGCAATTCAACAGCAGCTGGTAACGTTACCTTGCGTTAGGGTAACGGGTAATCCTTTTGCCATATAAGCGACAGTATCGCAAAGCGCTAAAAGCCGTCATTCCGGACTAATTCCGCATTGCGGGATAAGATCCGGAATCCAGATAGGCTCAGGTAATAAAGTAAAAAAATTACTGTTACTAAAATCGCAGCTGATATATAGTGATCGACAATAAGCAACAATCTTATGTTTCATAAAATCGTTCCAACAAGTTAATTACTGAAGTAAGACAAGCTTTGACACTGACGTAATAGAGATAAAAAAACACCATAACAGTAAAATAAAGAGAGGAGCCATGAAATTTATCATCATCGGCGGAGATGCCGCAGGCATGAGTGCCGCCAGCAGAGCCAAGCGGCATATGCCGGAAATCAAGGTCATGGTTTTGGAGCAGTCTGACGATGTCTCCTACAGCGCATGCGGCATGCCCTACAACATAGCCGAGGCTGACCGGGACATAGATGATCTTGTTGTAAGAAAAGCACATGTCTTCAGGGAAAAACAAGGTATCGACCTGAAAACGGGACACTGTGCCGAGTCTATCGATCCGACCCAAAAAACCGTCTCGGGCATTACTTCCGCGGGAGAGACATTTCAGTTCCCCTATGACAATCTGTTGATCGCCACAGGTGGATCGCCGATCCTGCCGGACATCCCGGGAATGGATCTTCCCGGTGTAATGGCGCTTAAAAGTTTGAATGACGGTAGAAAGATCAAATCCTTTCTTGCGGATCATCCAGTTAAAAAAGTGGCAATCATCGGGATGGGATATATTGGCCTGGAGATGGCGGAAGCACTTCGCAGCCGGTCCATGGATGTAGACATGGTCAAACCCGGACCGGTTTTTCTGCCGTGGATGAAGCAAGAATTGTCCGATATCGTCAGAAAAGAGCTGGAAGAACACCAGATCGGGCTTTTCCCGGGGCATCGCATTGATAAAATTGTAACCAGTGGTAATCAGCTCAAACTCATCTGTTCGGGCCAGACCCTTGCAGCGGATATGGTCCTGGTAGCCATCGGAATAAAGCCCAATAGTGAATTGGCGACGGGTTCGGGTCTTGAAATCGGCGTGAAAAACGCCATCGCCGTCGACAAGCGAATGCAAACATCAGATGACCACATTTTTTCTGCCGGCGACTGTGCGAATGCGTATCATGTCGTCAACGGGGAAAAGGTGTGGATCCCCCTTGCTCTGCGTGCCAACCGGGCCGGCTGGGCCGTTGCAGACAACGTTTGCGGTAAGTCAACCGAACTACCGGGCATCGTCGGCACAGCAGTTTTCAAGGTATTCGACCTGGAAGTCGCACGTACAGGTTTAACAGAAGCGGAAGCGGTGGAATCCGGGTTCGATCCTGTCGGTGTGGTCATTCAGTCCCGATCTCGCGCGCATGCACATCCCGGTTCATCGACAATTTATCTCCACATGATTGCAGACAGGACAACCGGTCGTCTGCTGGGAACTCAAATGGTAGGCAAGGAAGGGGTTGCACACCGCATCAACGCCATTGCCGTTGCCCTGCACAACCACATGACGGTCGAAGCCTTTTCACAGACAGACCTGGCATATGCACCACCGTTCAGCCCCACGTGGGATCCATTGTTGACGACAGCCAATCAACTGATAAAAAAGTTAAACCTAAAGTAACGTTACCGATCGTTACATTCTGTTAGAAAATCATCTGAATCGTGTGTCTTTTTGGCAGATTAACTTCCCCGCCACTAAATCCCTATTTATAATATCTTGATATTCAAGCATTAATCAAAACAACTGCAGTTATTCATCCTTATTGGCATAGTTCTTGTTAGTCCCTTAACTGTAAAATTTATGTATTTTGTTGTAAAAAAATAAAAAACAATCACGAAAACACGAAATCTGAAAAACACGAAAATTTTTATGGTCTTTTTCGTGTTTTCTACCTTTCGTGTTTTCGTGTTAAAAGATCTTTTTCTTTTCCGGTTTATCCGGGTTGGGGATAGGATCTTAATTGTCTGGTTTTAGGTAGATTTGACTAACCCGAAAATCTCATAAAATGTTCGGGTTAAATAACTTCGATAGCATCACCCGTGAAAGAAAGGATTAGAACATGTTCAAAGTTTTATCGATTTTACAGAAGAATCTCGTATGGGCTATCCCGATTTCCATGACATTGGGACTCGGGTTTGGATACTTTTTTAATGCCGGCCCCCTTAAACAGTTTATCATTCCGGTCACCTTTATCATGGTGTATCCCATGATGGCGACTTTAAACATGAAAAGCGTCTTCAAGGGAGAGGATTATAAATTACAGATCACCACCCAGATTATCAATTTCGTTCTCATCCCCATTATTGCCTATTTCACCGGCAAACTTTTTTTTTCAGGAGGGCCGGAAAAGTACGCGCTCTGGGCGGTGGGCCTGTTTCTCATTGGTGTTCTGCCGACCTCGGGCATGACCATTTCATGGGCCGGGTTTGCCAGAGGCAACAAAGAAGCGGCCATAAAAATGGTTATATTCGGTCTGATCATCGGTGCCCTGGCAGCGCCGATCTACACCAAAGTGTTCATGGGGGCCACTATTGAAGTGAATATGCTGCACATGTTCAAACAGATTGCACTCTTCGTGTTCCTACCGATGATCGCCGGCCTGGCCACCCAGTCGATTATGAAGAAGAAATATGGTGAACAATACTGGAACAAGCGTCTAAAACCCAAATTCCCTCCCTTTTCAGCCTTTGGCGTAATCCTCATTGCCTTTGTGGCCATGTCTCTCAAGGCCAAAAGCATTATCGCCAATCCCGGCGACATCCTGATAATTCTGGCACCCCTGACGGTGTTTTACCTCATTTCCTATGTATTTCTGTCGATTGTCGGCCGACTCTTTTTTCACCGGGGAGATGCCATTGCCATGGTTTTCGGTGTTGTGATGCGGGACCTGTCCATTGCACTGGCTATTGCCATGACGGCATTCGGTAAGCAGGGGTTTACCATTGCGCTGCTCATCGCCCTGGCATATGTTATCCAGATTCAATCGGCAGCCTGGTACGTCAAACTGGTTGACACGATATTCGGCAAACCCATGGAAAAGGCGGTTTCAACCAAAGCACACGCACCCGACCAGGCGCTTGCTTTGAGTGAAGAAATACCGGATCGGCTGCCCGTGGAAGACCATGCCATGGTACCCGACATAAAACGAATCCTCTACGCCACCGATCTGTCAGACACGGCTCGCCATGCGGTTCGATACGCCTGCAGCATCGGTCACAAATACGGCGCCAAGGTTACACTGTTGCATGTCATCCCGGATATCGTTGAAGAGATATCCATTGGCACCGGGATAAATCTGGCCGATCACATGGGGAAAAGAGAATGGGACTCTCTTAATAAAAATGGGATTGAGGCGGCCAGAGTGGCCATCCACGACCGGATCAGAGAGACATCGCGCAGGGTGACCCGGGAAATCCCCCAATGTCCTCTGAATGAAGAAAATGTACAGGTTCGGATCGGCAATCCAGTGAAACAGATTTTGTCTACGGCCCGAAAAGGCAATTATGATCTTATCATCATGGGAACCCATGGCCATGGAAAACTAGGGCAGTCCATTATCGGCAGCGTCGCCGGTGAGGTTATCCGGAGATGTTCAAGACCTGTCATGGTCGTTCGGTTGCCGGAACATGATTACGACATGAAAAAAGAATGGCATGACCGCAGCAATGCTGAAACCGATACGCATAGACAGGCTGCTTGATCTTCCAAAACGCATAAATATTAATTGAAAGGTGATAAAATGAAAAAAGCTGATTATGATCTGGTTATCATCGGCGGCGGGGCAGCTGGCCTGACAGCTGGAATCTATGCGTCCCGCGCCAGGCTGAACACGGTTCTCATTGAGAAATCCGCACCAGGCGGACAAATTCTATTGACAGATTGGATTGAAAATTATCCAGGATTCCCCGAAGGACTCGCCGGCCATGCGCTGGTTCAGCAGATGACCGATCAGGCGAAAAAATTCGGGCTCAAAATTGCGACTGACGACGTGCAATCTATCGATTATTCGAAAACCATTAAAGAAATTCATTTGGGGAATAAAACCATTTCCACCTACGCGGTCATCATCGCCACCGGTGCTTCCTTTAAGAAATTGGGAATTCCTGGAGAAGAACGCTTTTACGGAAAAGGCATATCCTCTTGTGCAACATGCGATGCGCCTTTTTATAAAGATCGCGTTGTGGTTGCTGTTGGCGGGGGCGACACAGCTGTTCAGGAAAGCCTGTATCTCACCAAGTTTGCCAAGAAAGTCTACCTCGTTCATCGACGGGATCAGTTAAGGGCAACCAAAATTCTTCAGGAAAGGGTGTTTTGTAACGATAAAATCGAGATTCTTTGGAATCACATACCGACCAAAATCGACGGGTTTTTTAATGTTGAAAATATTACGTTGAAAAATGTGAAGACACAAGAGGCATCAACACTTCCAGCTGACGGGTGTTTTGTATGGATTGGTATCAATCCGAATACGGCTTTTTTAAACAATGGCATGACGGTAGACGAATCCGGATTTCTAATGACCGATGAGAACATGGAAACCTCCGTACCCGGTATATTTGCGGCTGGCGATGTACGCCATACGCCTCTAAGGCAGGTGGCCACGGCCGTAGGAGATGCCGCTGTTGCCGCCATCTCGGCAGAAAGATATATCGAATCCATTACTGAAAAAGATCATTGTTGATGTGAACAATTCCAGACACAATTTCATCGCTTTTCTCTGGCATGCCCTTTTCCTGGCTTTTGTTACCACCTTTATTGACGTAAATACGGTATTTTCTTCTCTGGTATTGAAGATCGGTGGTTCAAGTTTTCATGTGGGTATGCTTACCGGCATTGCTGTCGGGTTGCCATTGGTAACCCAGTTATTGTTCGCCGGGTTTCTGGCAGGCAGAACCCGCAAGAAGCCTTTTTTACTGATGGGCATTTACCTGCGCGTTCTTTCCTTAGCCGGAATGGGGTATACCCTGGCCATTGCCGAAAAAAGCGATCCCTCTATACTGATGTTCACCGTGTTTCTCCTGGTGGGGCTGTTTGCGACCAGTGGCGCTTTTGCGGGTATTTCTTACACCGACATATTAGGTAAGGCCCTTCCGAAATCTGAGAGGAGGCGCTTTCTCATTTCAAAGCAGGCCATCGCTTCCGTGGCCATGCTGAGTTCCGCCCTCGTCGTCCGCCATCTTGTCATTGCCCTGCCCTACCCTAAAAATTACATGGTTATTTTCATTATCGCCGCCGCCCTGTTATTCATTGCCACTGGGGGCTTTTGGGCGATTCGAGAGGCGCCGGGGAAGGTCAGTCCTTTATCCCGGATGCTTAAGGTACTTAAAGCAATACCACACGTGCTCAAAAACGATAAAAACCTTTCAAACTATATATTACTCATCAACGCATCCAGCCTGGGTCTCACCGTCATTCCCTTTTACATTGCCCTTTCAAAAGCCCGTTTTGGTTTGTCGGGTCACCAGATCGGCAACTATCTGCTACTGCAATTTGTCGGTATGGCCCTTTCAACCATCATATGGAAAAAAATTGCCAACAGATATAAATTCAAGGGGATATCCTTTTGCTATGCGCTTATGGGAGGCTTATTACCGCTTCTGGCACTGGTCCTCTCCCGCACGAGTATTGATTTTTTTCAGTGGATATTTTTTTTCTCGGGATTTGTGATTTCGGCCGGCAAAATATCGATCGAGGGTATTCTGCTGGAAATCACAACCAACGACAACCGTGCCATTTATGCCGGCATCAGCGGAACCCTCAGCCTGACAACGGCAATCTTTCCGTTGATTGCCGGCATGTTGATAGAAAGATATACTTTTAGCACTGTTTTCATATTTGCATCGCCCGTCATTTTTTCAAGTATTTTTTTCTTAAAACGTATCCAGTGCAAACCGTAACACGGATAAAATGGAATTGAATATATGACAAATTTATTAAAGGAATAAACTGGTGGTCTATCCTTGCAAATTGACTTTGGGCTCAAAAATGTTATTGTTTTGCCTATATTAAGCGCTTGAAAGGAATATAAATGGGAAAATGTGTGAACCATCCGGATAGAGAGACCAGCTACATGTGCTCCAAGCACGGCATCTATCTGTGCGAGGAATGTCTCGAGTGCCGCGATCCCGAAATTTACTGTAAATTTCGCAGTGCCTGCCCCATATGGTACGAACATAAACGCAAAGCACGTAAGGCGAGGCAAGAGGCTGCCCTAAAGAAGGTGGACACATGCAAGGTAACCTTTCAACCGGAAAATAAGACAGTTCAAGTGGCACCGGGATCCACCCTCCTGGAAGCCGCCCAAAAAGCGGATGTGCACATCAACGCCTCCTGCAACGGCAAAGGCGCTTGCGGCAAATGCAAACTGATTCTGGAATCCGGCTCAGTCGAGCCGGACCCTACACCTCTGCTGACAGACCAGGAAAAGAAAAACAACTACCTGCTGGCATGCCGCACAAAGCTTCAGGGTGATGTTGCTGTTTCCATTCCTCCGGAAGCGGTTGAACGAAAATTGAAAGTTGCCGGCCTGGGAGAGGAACTGTCGGTTCAGTTCAAGGGACTGGTAAGCCGGATCGAGCCGATGCTCCAGGAGATCTCCCTCGAGCTATCGCCACCAACCCTGGAAGACTCAGTCAGCGATCTGGACAGGCTCAACCGCGGGCTGAAAAAAGCCGGCTATGATGTTGACCGCCTGAATGTCGGATTAAAGGTGATGCGGGAACTTTCAAATACCATGAGAGACGACAGCTGGAAGGTCAAGGTCTCCATTATCAGAAAAAAATGCTCCAATGAGGTGTTAAAAGTCGAACCGGGCAACAGCGCAAAAAAATCCCTGGGACTCGCCATCGATGTGGGTACCACTTCGATTGTTGTCTATCTGGTTGACATGGCCGATGGCTCCATCCTGGCTGCGACATCGGGTCACAATCGGCAGGCAGCCTGTGGCGATGACGTGATCAACCGCATCGTCTGTGCGGAGAAAAACGGGGTGAGCAAACTAAGCGGCATGGTATTGTCGACCATCAACAACCTCATCGATGAAGCGCTGGACAGTACCGAAAACGATTACCGGCAGATCAAAAACGTGGCCTTCTCCGGCAACACCACCATGACGCACCTTTTGCTCAAGATCGAACCGCGCTACATTCGCCGGGAACCCTATATCCCCAACGCCTCGGAATTCCCCATATTCAAAGCCGGAGAGATCGGGATCAAAGCCAATCCGATTGCCGCGGTTTTCATCATGCCGGGCCCGGCAAGCTATGTGGGCGGAGACATTGTATCGGGAATGATCTATTCCGGTCTCCACCGCGAAGAACCCCTGACCCTGTTTATCGACGTGGGAACCAACGGTGAAATCGTCCTGGGAAACAAGGATTGGCTGATGACGGCGGCCTGCTCCGCCGGCCCTGCATTTGAAGGAGGCGGCATTCGCTGGGGTATGCGGGCCGAAGAAGGGGCCATCGAAAAAATCAGCATAGACCCCGATACGTTGGAACCTTCATACCAAACAGTCGGTGGGGCAGCTCCCAGAGGCATATGCGGTTCGGGAATGATTGATCTCATTTCTGAAATGCTGCTCAAAGACATCATCGAACCCAACGGCAAATTCAGCCTGGACGCCTCACATCCTATGATGAAACAGGAAGGTGACAAGGTCGCCTATATTCTGGCAACGGCAAAAAATACGGAAATGGGAGAAGACATCATATTTACGGAAACCGACATCAACAGCCTGGTATTGAGCAAGGGCGCCGTGTATGCGGGGTTCAAAGTCCTGTTAAATCAGGTCGGTCTCGATTTTTCCGCGGTGGACCGTGTCTGGATTTCCGGGGGTTTCGGGCAGCACCTCGATATCGACAAGGCCGTTACCATCGGCCTTCTGCCGGATATCGATCGCAGCAAATTCACGTATCTGGGGAACAGCTCCATCGGCGGCGCCTATATGGCGCTGCTTTCAGACCATTTCCGGCGGGAATCGCGGGAGATCTCGAGCAACATGACCTATATAGATTTCTCCAGCAGCAATCAATTCATGGACGAGTTCACATCAGCCCTGTTTCTGCCGCACACGAACATCGATGCTTTCCCAAGTGTCAAGTTAAAAAAAAGTGAGCATGCATGGTAGATACCCGGGTCCAAAGGGCCCGGCACTGATTCAACCCTATAAGAGTTAACGTTATGCACATTCAGCGTGTGATAAATACTAAATCCGAATATCGAAATACGAAACAAATCCAAATATCAAATGCTCAAATGATTTAAACATATTAACCTGACGACTAAATAGCCAACTCCGTCATGCCGGACTTGATCCGGCATCCAGTGTCTTTCTGGATTCCCGCCTCCGCGGGAATGACAACTGTGGGGTATTTAACCGCCGGAGTAATAGTTTGCAACTTGTATCTCCAAAGGCTTGTTTTGATCATTCGAATTTGGATCATTAGGTATTGCCCTTCGACGTTGCTCAGGGCGGTGAGCCTGTCGAACCGTTTAGGATTTCGAATTTAGTGCTTTGGATTTAAGTAACTACCACCATCGGCATAACCAAATATCTCTGACCTGGCCCAAAGGACCAGGTTTTAAATGACGGAATAAATTCAATTTAGAAGTAGTACTTTACTGATGTATATATTTTGCAGTCGTTTATTTTCTCTCCGAATTCAGTATGGTCTTTTCCAAAAAAAAATGTAGTTCTTAGTTCAAATTCCAGGTTGGTTATTGGCGTGTATGTTATCTGGGGCATGATTGAACTGCTTTTATCATTCATATTGTAAAGACAGGTAACAGAAGGCGTAAAATACAGAATGTCAAAGGGTTCTTTTTGCGATACCTTCAGATAGAGATAATCTTTCATTACGGTTTGTCTGTTATAAAACCGACTTCCATATTGTCTGCTCTTAGAAATCTTTGCCATGCTTTGGCTGTTTCTGTACTCCTGGTATCCGTCTTCAATAAGGGTAAAGTAATCTTCCATCTCATCTGAAGTATAACCCTGCCCGTTCCTGAAATATTCGAAAATATACGTTGTATCATAACTTGTAAGATAGCGGATACCAAGCAGATAATTTTTTGCGTCGTATTTTTTTTCAGTCAGATTCCCCTGTTGATCAGTTTTATCTTTTACATAATCGGGAACAATGGCCGCTTCACCGTGGATTTCGAAATTTACAGTAATATTTTTTGAAAAATCGATTCCAAATTTATCTTCATCTTCTTCTCCAGACAGAAACATGATGTCCAGATCTGTGTCAAAAGCAAAAAAATAAATCTTCCCTCCCCATACAGTCTCCCTTTCCGTACCCCAATCGTCGTTAATATCTCTTGATACCGGAAGAATTACAGGTGTTAAAGCTATAGTCTTCAGAACACCATCCATACTCTTTATAAAATCACCAGTGGCAACATAATATCCTTCCAGGGTTGCGTCAGGATCTTCGAGGTTTTTCAGGCGACTGAAAAAAGCAACCGGGTTCCAGGCATACCCCTTGCCCCACTTCAACACTTTCTTGCCGACATCTAATGTTACAGACGGACTTGGAAGCAAAGACACATAAGCTTCTTCAGTTTGCCGGTCATGTTCCCAGTTGTCATCATCATTGTAGGAAAGATCTCCATTAAGGCGGGCGTAAAGTTTTACTATGCTAATCTGGTAACTCCCTTCAACCTTGAGATTCAAATCGGTTTGATAAAGAGTATCATCCTCCTTGCCGTCCGGATATCTCTGATGATAAATGAGGCTGTCATTATCGAGTCTCTTTATCGTTTCAGATATTTTAAATTCGGTCTTGAATGAATACGGTTTTTTTTCAACTTCAGGAATTTCAAAATCAAGATCAATCGTATCTAAGTTTTCATCCTCTGCATATGTAAATCCGGGGATGGAAATAAATATGAAGATAAAAAAACACAATCTACAAAGAGACAACTGCATTACTACCTGAGCCCTTCCACTTTTGACATGTAATTTAAAGTAAAAACTTCGTCAGGAAGATCTTTTGCTTTCATCTTTGCAAAAATCATAATCGATTTATACCCTTGATAAAGAGGGCTGTCTGTCTCGATTACGGCAGGACGAACAATACCACCGCCAAAATCTTTGATTTTTTTAAAATATAGAGTTTTAATAAGCATTCCCGATGCAGCGAAACATTCTGTTTTGTCCGGAAGAAGTCTTTTACCATAAACCCACATCTTTACTCTGTCATAGGCAACGGCATTTGTCTTTGCTTTAAGATGAAGGATATATCCTTCGTCTATCGCTTCAACCTTTTCACAGTTGTATTCCGCACTGTAATCAAGGCGCATAATATCCGAATTGTTGAATACGCCTCCTGTCACGGACTGAAGACTGGTTATGCGTATCGGTTTGCCGACATTAGGGATATAAAGCCACATGTTTTCCCCGATCCGCAGGGTGCTTCTACCTTTTTCACTGGCTGGAGACAAAAAGACAGATGCCATCTTCTCCTTGCCCTTTTTGACAGCGTACATGACAAACTCTTTTTTTGAGCCATCCGGCTCAATATTTATCAGCTTCCTGTAAAGTTCATAACTTTCCGGGTTGAGGTTACGATCAACCTTTTTAAGCATTTCATTCCCGTCAAGAGCAAACGCCGGTGCAGCTATGCACAGACACATAATCACTACCAGTAATATTTTCTTCATAATATACCTCTTAATTAATGAATTTTATTTCAATGCTTCGGATTTACATTCCTATACATGCCCTAGCGCGTCAACCGGTTCCATCTTTGAAGCTTTGTATGCAGGTTGCAGAGTGGCAAAAACCGAGATCAGTAATACTATTGACGTCACCCAGACCAGCTCTGAGAAGCTGATTGTCGGAGACAATAGATAAATGGTATTACGGCCAAAAGCAAACGGGATCTTGTAAATATTTAGAAAATAAATACCGACAATTCCGATAATGTTACCGGCCAGGGTACTGATAAGTCCAAGAGATAATCCTTCTGCAAGAAAAAGGCCCATAATTTTACCGGGTGCAGTTCCGATGGCTGACATTGTTCCAATTTCCCTGACCCTTTCGTAAACAGACATCATCATAACATTTAAAACGCTTATAAGGACAATAGCGATCATAATCAATTTCATGCTTATGGTCATGAAATCGATCATTCTTGCTATGTTTGCAAAAGGAGAAAGTTTTTCCCATGTATGTATTTCAAAGGCGAGTTTCCCTTTTTTATTCTTAAACTCTGTCAGGGCAGATTCAATGTCTGTATAAACATCGTCGAGTTTATCAAATTTTTTAATTCGCAGGGCAATTTCTATAATTTCAGGCTTTTCCATTCGAAGCAAAGAGCGAGCATCCTCTATATGCATATACCCTTCCTTGCCCTGGGGACCGACCAGGCTTTCGATAACCCCTGCAACCGTGAAATTCAGTCCGTTTACAGAGCCATCCTTGTTGTTGGCTACAAGCACCACGGGGTCTCCAATTTTAATCTTCAGCCCTTTGGCCAGTTTTTCAGGAATAATGATTTCTCCCGACTTTAGCAGAATATCAGGTATTTCACTGCCACTGAATTTCATGCGATCGCTGACATTGGGGCAAACTTTTCTTTCCTTTTTTGGATCAATAGCATTTAAGCGGATGTTCGTGGTTTCTTTAAAATTACTCAGCATAGCACTAAGCTTTATTCTTGGTGAATAAGCCTCAACATCAGGATTCTCCTTGAGAAGTTTTTCGATCTTTTTGTAGCCTTTTTGATTAATGGTCAGGTTCAAAGGGCTGGTATCTATAGAAGATACATAACCTTTTTTGTGGATCTGCATTTGAGCCAGGTTTGAGTCGGTAATCTGGCCGATCATCATTTCTTTAAATGAACCTGCAAGGCCTGAAAAAAGAATCACCATCAACACGCCGAGTGTAATCAGCATGGAGGTCAGCAAAGTTCTTCGCTTATATCGCATCAGGTTCCGCAGAGCTATTCTAAAAATTCGAATCATTATATTTCTCCTTCATTAATTATCCTATGCCATGTTGTTTATGCAATCTTGGGGTGAACAAGTCTTCCGTCTTCCAGGGTGTGGATAACCTCGGCTTCTTCCATTATTCCGGGATCATGGGTAGAGAAGATGAATGTGGTATTGAATTTATCCCGCATGTTGCGCATAAGACGAATGACATTTACAGCGGATTTTTTATCCAGGTTTGCAGTAGGCTCATCTGCAAGAACAAGTTTTGGCTGTGTCACCAGAGCCCGCGCCACTGCGACCCGCTGCTTCTGCCCCCCTGAAAGCTGGTCGGGAAATTTGTCTTTCTGATCAAGCATCCCTACTGATTCAAGAACTTTTAGCACTTTTTCTTTTCGTTTTGATACGGATTCATTTTTTATCATTACAAGAGGATATTCAACGTTTTCATAGGTGGTGAGCACGGGAAAGAGATTAAATGCCTGAAAGATAAATCCAAGGGTATCGCCTCTGAATGCTGCGCTCTGTCTTCGATCAAAACCATCCACCTGAGCATTGTCCACGAATATCTTCCCTTGTGTCGGCTTATCGAGACAACCGATAAGGTTCAACGTAGTTGTTTTTCCGCTTCCTGAAGGCCCTACAAAAGAAACAAAAGCTGCTTCATCAATGGAAAGGGTTACATCCTGCAGGGCTTTTACCTGCACCTCACCTGTCTGGTAAATTTTTGAAACATTTTCAATCTGAACCAAAGCCATAATTTTCTCCTTATATTAAAGCAGTTTGAACGAATATTAATAGTTTTAAATAGCACAAATCAGGAAAGGATGGAAAGACTATCATCCCCGATCATTTTAAATTTTCACCATTGATGACTGCTGAACTAAATAACTCCTTTTGTAAAGAACGTACCAGTGGATAAAAAAGTTTACAATCGGCGAAGATATTTGCAAAGACCGACAAGCTGTTTTATGATGTATCCGACCAATGGTACCAGGGCATTTAAGCTGATAAGGAGGACGAAATGAAACGGTTGGAAAGAATATTCAAATTCGCAGGATGGTTGGTAGTGGTGTATTTTCTTTTTGCAGCATCTATTCCGGTATATGCGGGACAATACGAGTCGCTGAGCCCCCTTCTGATCGATATCAAGAGCTGGCAGGCAAAGCCGGCCAAGGGCATGGACATGGATATGGGCGGAACCAAAATTATACAGGCTGTGCGCCAATACACCCGGGACGGTAAGGAAGCCGATGCCATGGTCATGATCGGAAACGCCATGATGACCCAAGCCCATGCCCAGGGAATGCAGTCTATGCAGATGGAAACCGCCGAAGCGAAAGTCAAGGTAACCACAATTGACGGGTACCAGGTGTCCATACACCATTCAAAAGCGGACAGCGAGGGAGCCGTAGTCGTGGTGCTTCCCGGCACAGGGCAACAGGGTGCAATATTCATCTTTCACTATAAAGGGTTGAATGAAAAGGACGGCTTGTCCATGGCTAAAAATTTCAATTGGAAAAAAATTGAAATACAAGCGAAAAAACTGATGCAATAGCTACATTGGTGCAGATCGAGATAAAAATCGCCCAGTTCAGTTTACCCCAGCGTTGCAAAAGCCGGAGGGCTTCAGAGCCAAGGCGCTTGAGGGTGAAGTCGTAGTTTTTTACTTCGAACCCTCAGCAACACAGGATCTGAAGTTCTCCGGCTTTCCCGCAAGGGTAAACAACATGGCAAAAAAGACACCATCCTTCT
>QMMS01000078.1 GCA_003647375.1 Deltaproteobacteria bacterium | reverse complement strand
TGCTACCTATCGACATCGACCCATCTTTCAACCTGTTGGTATTTTCGTTGAATGTAATGAAAGATACCTTCTGGTATGGCGACGATAAAAATAACCAGAAAGAGCCCATACAGCACGATTCGCAGACCGCCGAGACCGCGCAGTACTTCGGATAACGGCACCAGGATAACTGCTCCCAGAACAGCCCCGGCAAACGAGCCGACGCCCCCGACAACCGCTGACGCAATGGGCATGATGGAATAGTCCAGAGCAAAGACCGGCATGCCGACAAACATGTACACATGGGTCATGTAAGCTCCGGCAAAAGCACCGACGGCGCTGGATAGAAATAGCGCCTGGGCTTTGAAACGGTAAATATTGATGCCGGCATTGGTTACGGACCTGTCATTGTCACGGATACCCTTGAGGACAAGACCATAGTCGGAGGCCATTAACCGCCGGAATCCGAACAGAACAATTAGTGTGGCTACGATTATCAGGTAGAGCTCAAGCCAGCCGGAGGGCAGTGGGCTCATGCCGCTCAAGCCCTCTGTGCCGCCGAAAATCTTGGTTGCTTCGATGGTCCTTACCAGCATCAGGGGGAGGATCAGTGTAAACATGGAGAAGTAGATGCCTCTCAATCGAAGGACAGGCAGAAGAATAAGTGTACAGATGAGGCCACCGAAAACAGTTGCAAGAGGTATGGAAATAAAGGGATGAAATCCCCATAAGTGGTTGAAAATACCGGACAGGTAGGCTCCCATACCGAAGAAAAGGGCTTGCCCTAAAGAAATCATGCCGCTTTGCGCCAGCATGTCCCAGCTGATTGCCAGCATGGCAAAAACGGCCAGCGAGATCATTACTCGCTGCCAATAAGGGCTCAAGATAAGCGGCAATGTGAGAAAGAGAACGACCGGAAGTAGTCGTGGCCCTGCCACATAGAGCATTTCACGCCAGGAGCTGAGAGCGAATATATCCCCAGACCTGGCTTTGATGCCTCGGTCGATCCTTTCCTTTCGTTTTTTCAATGCGTCATATCCTTTCTTCCAATTCCTTTTGTTGTCCGAAAAGGCCGGATGGCTTGATCACCAGAACGATCAAAATAGCAATCAGGCTGACGATCATGGTCCAGTGTGACCCGAAATAGGTGTCGGTGAATCGTTCTGCAAAACCGATAATGAAGCCGGCTGCAATGACGCCGCCTGTACTTCCCAGGCCGCCAATAATACAGACGGCCAGTGCCTTGATCAGAACATCGTAACCTTCACTGGGTGAGATGCTGCCCAACGGGATAATGATTGTGGCGGCGATGGCGGCAAGACCCGCTCCCAGGGAAACGCTCAAGGTTGCAATCCAGTCCGAATCGATGCCGAAGGTCAAGGCTGTTCGTTCATCCTGGGCAATTCCGCGAAATGCGAGACCGGTTGCCGTATGGTGGGTAAACAGCCACAAGGATACAACCAGCAGGAGACCCAGGCCGACGATGAGTATCCGTTGCATGTCGATATAGGTTCCGGCAATGATAAAACTGTGATCGAAAAACACCGGCAGGGTATATTCGAAACCAACGAATCCGAGGTAGCGGAAAAGTTCGAGGATCGAGAGACCGATACCGAAGGTTGCGATAACCTCCGACAGTGCCTGGCCGCGCACGCGAAGAAGGACCAGGCGATACATCAGAGCCCCAAATAAGGTGGTGGCGAGTATCGATAAAATTGCCGATGGAAAAAAGGGAAGCCCCATCAGATTCATCAGCATCCAACTCAGGTAGGCAGACATGATATAGAGAGCGCCATAGGCAAAATTGGCAACACCGCTGATGCCGAAAGTCAGGTTGAATCCGATAGCCAGCAGTATCAGTGTAAAGCTGTTGACGATTGCGTAAACCAGGGTTCCAATAAACATATTTGAGATATTTCCGAGAAATAATTTGAAAACTTATAAAACCTAAATCCGAAGCACAAAATTCGAAACAATTTCAAATGACATAAATCCAAATGATCAAAACAGTCCATACAACATTTCAGCCATTAACGATGTTTCGGTCATTTGAGCATTTGATATTCGGGTTTGCCCTTCGACCTTGCTCAGGGCGGTGAGCTAGTCGAACCGTTTCGAATTTTGTGCTTCGGATTTAGTGTTTTATATGTCTCCGATTCTAGTAGAATATCCTTTTTGGCCTCAGGATCTGTCGGAATCATAGGGTTCTGGGTTCTACTTCAATGATTTCAGCCCCGCAGGAAGTTGGATTTTACCATCGGCAATGCTCGCTGGAAAGACGATGACCCGATCCCCATCGGCCGTCCACTGGAATACGGTGGACAGGCAGGTCTCTTTTGGATCGAATCCATATACTGCTTGATGACCCTCATCGTATCGGGTGCGACCCATCACGCCGATTCGATCTGTTTTTTCCAATTCCGCTACAATAGCATCGGGGTCTGTGCTGCCTGCGCGTTCAATGGCTTCCTTGAGGATGTATACGGATTCATATGACGGTGCCGGTCCATGGCCGGCCTGTATTTTTTTCCCGTATTTTTTTTCGTAGTTAGCGTAAAAGGCTGCGGACGCAGGAAGTTTATCCGATGCGATGGCACTGCCCATTTCAAAGATGGTATTCATGGCGCCGCCTATCTTACCGTCAAAGGTTTTCCATGCCCCGGACCCGGCCAATGGCGAGATGAATCCGGCCAGGATCGCTGGTACTTTCATGGCATTCCATTGTTTGACAAGGGTTCCGCTCTGCGGCATGTCAAAAATCGGTAGAATCACCTGAGCGCCGGTGGCCTTGGCCTTCATCAAGCTCGATGAGAAATCAGACGTCCCGGTGGGATAGCTTTCCTGCCCTGTAATAGTCCACCCGGCCTTATCAAAGTACATTTTCTTCACGAACCCGGCGGTGGCGCGTGCCCATGCAACATCCTGGTGCATCACATAGACCTTGTCGAATCCGAATTCTTTTTTGATGGCGGCCATGGTACCTGCCAGATACTTGACGAGGTGCACGGCATTGAGGCAGGTTCTGAAGACATATTTATATTTTTCCGGGTTTTGCTTGATTTTTTTCTCGGAGCCGGGAGACATGGCGATTGTTCCCAGAAGAGGGACTTTGTGTTTGGCGATGATATCCATCCCAGCGATGAGAGCCTCTGAACGGAACGGACCTACAACAAGGGCTGCAGGCTTTTTCTCCAGAATAATCTTCTCTATACCGAGCAAGGCCTCCGGGACAGGTACGCCGGGTGCTGCATCTCTGAGATCTATGGATTCGACTTTGAGATTTCTCTTGGTCGTACCAACGGAAACACCGCCGGCTGCATTGATTTCATCCACCGCCATTTCAACGGCTTTAAGAGACTCCTTACCCTCTAAGAAACCCAAAGAGGTGGAGACGCCGACGATGATAGGTTCAGCAGCAGATGCCATGGGAACACAGGTTGAAAGAATCAATAGAACCGCAAATGTGATACTTGGGAAACATTTTTTTTTCTCCATGATGTTCTCCTTTTTGGGGGAAGCTTAAATCAGGTGGTTTAAGTCATAATGAGCAGATAATGTTTTTATCTTGCGTTTAGCATTTTGTCAACAGGTCGAATATTTTATTCGTATAACGAATTTATTGATTTAAGTCAATTACATTGTGTGCCACAATGTCGTATCTATGCATACCATCTATTGTTAATATTTATTCGTCAGGGAGTGAAACCTGGTGGATATGGTCGACAGGCGGGAGATAGTGGCGGTGTGACTCGAATACTTCATGACAAATCGGGATGCAAGGAGAAAATGTCTATGGAAACCTTAGAGGACTATCTGAATAGGGGTATCAAGGAAATCATCGATAGCCATCCACAAGTGATGGATATCCTGAATGATTATGGTATCGGGTGTGGCGCTTGTGATGTCGGCACATGTCTGCTGAAGGACATTGTATCTCTGCATCCGATATCCAAGGAACAGGAACAAGCGTTGATGAACAGGATTGCAGCGGTATTGTAGGTATAAGAAAAATTGCCGCGCCCCAAATGCAAACGCATAACAACTCTTACAAGGAGACTTCAAATGGAACCAATTCACGCCTGCCCAGGCAGTCGGATGATGGCCTTTAAAAAAGAAAGCGAAATCGAAACAACTGCGGGTAAAAGCCAGTCCCAGTTGAGTCAATGGCCGATTCAATTGCACTTGATATCGCCGAATGCGCCATATTACCAGGATGCAGACGTAGTCCTGACGGCTGACTGCGTGGCATACGCTCTGGGTGATTTCCATGGTGAATATCTAAAGGACCGTTCACTTGCCATTGCTTGTCCTAAGCTCGATACAGGCCAGGATATCTATCGGGATAAAATAATATCCTGGATCGATGATGCGAAAATAAAATCCCTGAATGTTCTGATCATGCAGGTGCCCTGCTGCACGGGGTTGCTCAACCTGGCTCAGCAGGCCGTGGAGAAAGCTGAGCGGAAAATATCCTTGACCTATACGGTCGTGGGGATTCAAGGAGATATCCTCGAACAGAAATCTATTTAATTCTGATCTAAATCCTCCAACCTCAGGTGGAGGACCCGGAAAGGTTCTACCGATCCGGTGAATATTGAAGTGTTGAATCGCTCACTCAGCGCTGGCGCCGCGTGACGCTCTTTCGTTTTTATCAATCGATAGCAACCATTACTTCGAAATTCATGTAATCGATATTCGATATTGGATATTCCAGCCCCCTTCGAGAGGGTGTCTTGAGCCCACCTGCTCTGCGGGTGGAGACTCAGTTCAAATATCTTGGACACACATGACAAAATAGTGTAAACCTTGTATGAGCGTTTCAATTTGATTATTCCTTCACGAACAGGAGATGGCATGGACAAAAAACGGTGGGACGAAATACTCGTAAACGACCACGAGATGATTGAACGGGCGATGGATGTGTTGAAAAAGGAGCTCGAAAAACTACCGGACAGATCTCCCGACCTGTTTTCACTCAAGCGGACCATCGATTTTTTGCTCGAGTTTGGAGATCGGATTCACAACAAGAAAGAAGAGGATTGGCTGTTTCCTCTGCTGATCAAAAGCGGTATACCCGAGGATGGCCCCATACGGGTCATGTTGGGTGAGCATGAATATGAAAGGTCGCTCCTGGATCAGATGTCAGGGGATACCGACAGTCTTCCCGGCATGGCGCTAGAAGCAAAAGAGGTGTTCAAAAAGAATGGTTTGGAATATCTGGATATCCGAGCCAATCATATCTGGAAGGAAAACGATGTTCTGTATGCCATGGGGAGAAAAGCTTTTTCCGAAGCAGACAACACCTACCTCGTGAAGGCTTTTGACGACTTCAGTGCCGGTGTTTACGGCAACGATTACGAGCAGAAGATATCGGCCATGCTTCATGAGCTCGAAGGAGGAAAAGCCGCCAGAACCAGCCTTTTAACTAATCTGAGCTATGATCAGATCGACGCTATCATGGAGACCCTCCCGTTTGAGGTCACGTTTGTTGATGCCCAGGATTCCGTGGCTTATTTCAACCGGCTTGACAAGGAAAAACTTTTTGTCCGGAGCCGTTCGGTCATCGGCCGAAAAGTCGTCAAATGTCACCCGGGTAAAAGCGTCGATAAGGTCGAGCAGATCGTCAACGGGTTCAAAAGCGGTGAGCTGGACAAAGCAGAGTTCTGGATTGACCTGGGTGGGAAAAAGATTTTAATCCGGTATTTCCCGGTAAGAGATCAGCAGGGAGAGTACCTGGGTGTCCTGGAAGTGACCCAGGAGATCAGTGAAATCCAGAAACTGACCGGAGAAAAGCGTTTGCTTGATTTGTAAGTATTTGTGAGCCCACCAAAAAAATCCCTATCGTTGCATAAACAACATGGCAAAGTATAGATAATGCATTGTTATTATATGTAATATCGTATCGATAGCGCCATTGTCTGGATATTCCCCCAGGTGAATTTAGGGGATGGTGTCTTTTTTTGCCATGTTGTTTACCCTGCGGGAAAGCCGGAGAACTTCAGATCCTGCGTTGCTGAGGGTTCGAAGTAAAAAACTACGACTTCACCCTCAGGCGCCTTGACCCTGAAGCCCTCCGGTTTTTGCAACGTTAGGGAAAAGACTGGGAAACCAACCTGAGATTGGTTTCCCTTTTTGTCTTTTTAAGCGACAAGGTCGCGTTTCATAAAATCGCGAAGCGAGTTTATTTTTATAACTCAATTCCAAGCCTTTCCCAAACCGACTCACCATCTTTGATTTCAGTGGCTTTTAGATGCGGATAGGTGGTGATCAGAAAGTATACCAGGGGCAGAACGCCCAGTACAATGATGATGGTATCCGGAAGGGCGCGGAATGTCCCGAGAAAAACTACGGGTCCCCGTTCAAAGAAATCGGCACTCCTGGCGACCCAGAGACCTTCCCTAAAGGACGTCCATGCCTGCATGGCTCCTACGGGTAACAAGGTGAAGAACGCCATGAGAAACAGCCCACCGTTGAGGCCCCAGAAAGAAACTTTGAGGATCCCGTCATTCCAGTAAGCCTTGTCCACCAGTCCGCGCCAGGAGAAGAGCAGCAGGGCAACGGACAACATGCCATAAGTACCGAACATGGCGACATGACCATGGTGCATGGTCAGATAGGTGCCGTGTTCATAGAAATTGATAATGGGCAGATTGATCAGGAATCCAAAGATGCCCGCTCCCAAAAAATTCCAGAAGGAGGCGGCCACCAGAAAATACATGGGCCATTTGTAACTGAACGTGCGGCCTGCCTTTTGGACCTCCCTGTATTCCATCAGTCCGCGGACCACCAGTGTTATGAGGGGCACGGGTTCCATGCTGGCGAAGATGGCTCCCCACCCGATCCAGAAAGAAGCTCCGCCATACCAGTAATAGTGATGCGCGGTTCCGATGATGCCGCTGAGAAAGGTGATGGCCGCGGTAAAATAGGCTACCCTGAGAGCCGACTTTGCGGTGGCTAGTCCCATGGCTACCATCAACAGCGCGATGACGGCGATACCGAAAAACTCAAAAATAGATTCCACCCAGAGGTGAACCACGAACCAGCGCCAGTAGTCCGCCATGGTCAGATGAGAGCCCTTACCGTAAAACAGACCGAAGCCGTAAAAGGCTACCACGAGCACGGCGCTGAAAACATAGAACCATATCAAAGCGCTGAATTCATCTTTGTGTTCGCTCAAGTGACCACCGACCGCCCGATATACAATCAGCAGCCAGAAGATAAGTCCCAAAAAAAGCAGAATCTGCCAGACTCGGCCCAGTTCGAGAAATTCCCATCCCTGATGGCCAAACCAGAACCAAAGATCCCCCAGGAATCCTTTGATTCCCAGTACTTCACCAGTGAGACTGCCCACGGCAACGAGGAGAACCGCCCCAAAGAGCAACTCGACCAGAAGGCCTTGTTTGGCCGGTTTTTTGCCGCCCAGGATCGGTCCCAGGTAAATGGCGGAGGCCAACCAAGTGGTGGCGATCCAGAAGACCATCAACTGCAGATGCCATGTTTTGGCCCAGCTGTAGGGGATGAGATCGGCCACAAAGGGCAGAAAAAAAGTACCCGGATGGATCGTGTAGTGCGCCATCAATCCACCGAATGTTGTCTGCAGCAGAAACAGGAGAATTACCATCACAAAAAACTTTGCGGCTTTGAACTGGCTGGGGGTAAGGGGCATGTCGATCAGTTTTTCGGCGAGCGCCACCCCTTTGGGCGCACCATACCACAACCCGTAATGATGGATCCAGAAGACAAAAAGACCCAGGACCACCAACAGTGCCAGAATACCGGCAATGGAATAAAAGAAGGTCTCTGTGGTGGCAACATTTCCCAGTCTCCTGTCCGCCGGCCAGTTATTGGTATAGGAATAATCGGTTCCCGGGCGTAGTGTCGAGGCGACCCAGGCCGACCAGAAGAAAAACCGCGCAACGGGCAGGCGCTGTTCATCGTCGGGTATAGTGTTCGGCAAAAAGCCGTAGCGTTGTTCGCCTTCCTTAAAGGTGGTACTCCAGTGTTGCACAACCCTTTCGAGCCCCTTTACCTGGGCGTCGGTCAATGTAAGCGTGTCCGTGGCCGGGTCATAGCGGTTGGGTTTGATTTCGTGGGTTGTCTTGACGTCGATAAGCTCTTTTTGGAGCTTGTCAAGAGCCTGATACGCCACGCCATAGTCATTTCGGGCCAGGGTATCGCCGACAGCTTCAGCTATTATGTGCAGGCTGGCAGCGGAGAATTTCGGACCTCTCTGGGAACCATGCCCCCCAGACAGCGCCATGATCCATCAGGCCGTATCGCTGGTAGACATTCTGTCCGGCAAAGATATCCGCTTTCATAAAAAGCACCTTGCCTTGAGCGTCGATTACCTTTCCGGGGTAGGGCGGTAGATCTTTTTTCATGGCGACACCGCCACCCAGCAAAACCGCCATGGCCCCAAAAAAACAAAGAATGGCTGCCCACTTGAGTGTGTTGAGAGACATCTTGCACCTCCTTTAAAAAGATAAGTTCATCTAAAAATCCACAATAGAGGAAAATATTTCCCTGGTGGCCGATTGTCAAAAAAGCAAGCTACACGATTTGATCGATGGTTGTGTCGTTCAATAATTTTTCAAATTGTTCAGAAACAATTTGCCAGCGTAAATGAAGTCCGCAGCTTCCGTCACAGGCGTGCATGCCCAGTAAGCATTTTATTAGACAATCATGATTTTTCCGACAGGCTCGGAAACCACTTCGCCAATAATGGCAGACTGTGTTACCCCGTGGACCTTTAAATCCTCCAACAGATCACCGGCCGTATTTTTGCTGACTCCCATCAGTAGACCACCCGAGGTCTGCGGGTCAAAAAGAATGTCTACCATCACGGTGTCGATGTGCGGGGCGAGGGTTATCAGGGATGACCGAAACGCTTTATTTTTGAAAGTGCCGCCGGGGATGAGGCCGCCTTTGGCATATTCGATCGCCTCGGGAATAATAGGGATGGCTTTCGATTCAAGACGAATACCGATGGACGTGTTGGACAACATCTCTGCCAGATGGCCCAGAAGACCAAATCCGGTGATGTCGGTGCAGGCGCTCACCGGATACGTCGTCATTACCCCGGCAGCGTCACGGTTCAATGTTGCCATCAGGTGGGTGACGGTTTCAATGACCTCCTGGGAGGCGATGCCTCCCTTGATGGCCGTATTGATGATTCCTGTACCGATGGGCTTGGTGAGGATCAGTTGATCCCCCGGCTTTAGACCGGTGTTTTGGGTCACACGGTCCGGATGTACAAAACCGGTTACCGAGAGACCGTATTTCAGTTCTTTGTCTTGAACGCTGTGGCCGCCGAGCAAAACAACACCGGCCTCCTTCATTTTTTCCAGCCCGCCTTCCAGGATAGCACGAAGGATAGAAATGTCCATTTGATCGGAAGGAAATGCCACCAGGTTCATGGCGGTTTTGGGTTCGCCGCCCATGGCATAGATATCGCTCAGTGCATTGGCAGCGGCTATCTGACCGAACCAGAAGGGGTCGTCGACAATGGGCGTAAAGAAGTCTACGGTCTGGATGATAGCCAGATCATCCGATATCCGGTAAACACCGGCATCGTCAGCCCCCTCGAGGCCTACCAGTACATTGGGATCCTGCGGCAGTTTAAGGCCACAGAGTGCTTTGTCCAGGTCCCCTGGAGCCAGTTTAGAGGCTCACCCTGCACCGGAGACAGTCTGGGTTAAACGAATCGGGCCCATGCCGCTCTGGATGGTTTTCATTTTGCTTGGTTTCATTGGTTCGATCATTGTGGCTCCCTAAGATTGTAATTCGTTACTCTAATATAATCAAAGAGCGTGATGTTTCAAGGGATATCTGCTCATTGTGTTTTTGGTGTTTGTTGAGTATGTTGAGTTTGTTGAGTTGTTTTTGCTTTAGATTTTAAGGAGTAACAGATTAAAACTTAAAGTTGTTAACTAAGTTATTGTTACTTTTAGAACGGTCTTTTCGGGGTCGAAATCGTTATCGGGATCGGGATCGAGAACAGTGGCATTGCTATATTATTTGATTTCGATAGCGATCCCGATAGCGATTTCGATGGATTCTCCCAACATGGACCCTCTTAAGGTAAGGATATTGGCTTAAAACTTACAAAGAGCCAACTACCAAGAGCTAACAGCTTATGGCCTTATCTCCCTATTTCTGCAACCGCACATTTCAAGGCAAGGAGGATATCACTGGGTGCAATTTTGAGCATCACACCTCTCCGGCCCCCGTTAATGACTACAGTTTCATAATTCATGATGGGACTGTCTATAACGGATTCCAGCGGTTGTTTCAAACCAAAGGGGCTGATGCCGCCCACCAGATAGCCGGTCAAGCGCTCAGTAGTGGGGGTGTCCGCCATGGATGCGTGTTTGGTGTGAAAAACCCTGGCCAGTTTTTTTAAGTCCAGTTGTGTATTGCCCGGCAACAACGCCGCCATATACCGTCGCCCACCCAGATCTGCGATAAGGGTTTTAACAGTTCTTTCGAGAGGGAATCCCATGGCCTGAGCTGCAAACGCAGCCCCTTTTTCTTTGTGGGTGTAGGTAATTACCTCAAAGGGAAGCTGTGCTTTTTTTAATGTCTGGATGGCTCTTGTGGACATCGTTTTCCTTTCAGGTGTCATTTGCACTTCGTGCGTCATTAGTCCTTTGGACGATATTAGCGCTACGCGCGTCATTGATATCAGCTCTTAGCTACGATGAATGACACAAAGTAAATGACAATTAATGACGCGAAGCGAATGACATTTGTTTCCCTTGAACCCTTTCTTTATTTCTATTGTATCGCCATTCAACATGGTATACAGGATAAACGAAAATTTTACACCTAATTTGAAACGCTCAAATTAGGTTACAATCAAATGACATCCAAAGGGTTCAAAAAATACCAGACGCAAATGACCTAAGGGCTCGCGAAAAAATAACGTCACATTTTCAGTGCCCAGTCATTCCGCTCAGCAGTGTTGCGAAAATTCGAAATATGCCTGATATTCCTGCATTTTCGCGCCTTGCTGAGCAGGCGTCTGAACGCTGAAAACCTGCGAACTTATTTTTACGCGAACCCTAATCGATGTCAAAATCGCCCGCAGGGCTGAATGTGGAGGAGAATATGTCATATCAAAAAAGTGATTACAAAGAAGATCTTGACAGGGTTACAGCTGTCTTTCAAACCAGTCTCGGGGAATTTGAAGCCGAGTTATATGCCAAGGAATGTCCGGAAACCGTATGGAATTTTATCAATCTGGCAGAGGGTCGACAGGAAGCCGACCGCCAGGGCAATTTTTATGATGGCCTGGTATTTCATCGGGTGATTTCAGGATTCATGATTCAGGGCGGGTGTCCCCTCGGCTCCGGTACTGGTGGACCCGGCTACCGCTTTCAGGACGAGTTCGATTCGTCATTGCGGCACGACAGCGAAGGAATCTTCTCAATGGCCAATGCAGGGCCCGGGACCAATGGGAGCCAATTTTTTGTCACACTGGGGCCCACACCCCACCTGGATGACCGGCATTCGGTCTTTGGCAAGGTTGTCAAAGGCATAGATGTCGTGAAAAAAATCGGATCGGTTCAAACCGGACCGATGGATAAACCCGTGGAGCCGGTGGTGATGCAATCTGTCACCTTTAAACGATAAAATCGCGTAGCGATTTTATTATACGCGACTGCGTCGCTTTTTAAGTAAATTGAGCGATTGCCGAAGCTACCGTAGCTTCAAACTCCGGGTAGTGATCCTGGATTCCCGCCTTCGCGGGAATGACGATTTGGTCTGAGTGCCTGTCATTCCCGCGAAGGCGGGAATCCAGTGAATATTCTTAAAGCATGAGTTACCCGAACTTATTGAGAAATTGCAAGCTGCCGTTCTAAGATACCGAAAACACATCTATAAATAGATTTCGGGTCCTTTTTGAAGGACCCGAAATCTATTTTAGTTATAAAATCTGTTTTTTAGAGCCCGCAGTTATGCCGCTCTGATTAACTTGCAATGACATGACAGTTTGCTGACATATAAAGGCAAAATAAAGAATCCCTCGTCAAGATTCATGAAATGTTCGGGTTAAGCTACCTCTCGATATTCTGCATCCACCACATCATCCTCAGGACGGTTGTCGGCCGCGGGGTTGTCGCCGAAAGTGGCACTATCGTGTTGCGCACCGGTGCCGGCTGACTGCTGATAGGCTGCGGTCGCCATCTGGTGGGATGCCTGGGTAAGGGTGTCGGTGAGGCGCTTGATTTCATCGATATCCTCGCCATTTATGGCCTGCTTCAGGTTGCTGATGGTTGCTTCAATGCTGGATTTTGTGGAAGGGTCCAGTTGGGTTTCCATTTCCGTCATGGATTTTTGTGTCTGGTAAATCAGGGCGTCTGTCTGGTTTCTTGCTTCCACAAGGGTTTTCTTTCTTTTATCCTCATCTGCATGTAGTGCCGCATCATTAACCAGGCGGTCGATTTCTTCCTTGGCAAGTCCGGAAGATGCCGTAATGCTTATGGACTGGACCTTTCCAGTGGCCTGATCCCTGGCGGAAACTTCCACGATACCATTGGCGTCGATGTCAAACGAGACTTCGATCTGTGGCATCCCTCTGGGTGCCGGTGATATTCCTGTCAATTCAAAACGGCCCAGGGTCTTGTTTCCGGAGGCCATGTCGCGTTCACCCTGCAACACGTGAACGCTCACCGCCGGCTGGTTGTCTTCCGCCGTGGAAAATACCTGGCTCTTTTTTGCCGGGATGGTGGTATTTTTTTCGATGAGTTTGGTCATTACGCCTCCCAGTGTTTCGATACCGAGTGACAGCGGTGTAACATCCAGGAGCAGGACATCTTTGATATCCCCTTTGAGCACTGCACCTTGAATTGCGGCCCCCAGCGCCACGACCTCATCCGGGTTGACACCTTTGTTCGGTTCTTTACCGAAAATCTTTTTTACGCGTTCCTGAACCGCAGGCATGCGGGTCATACCTCCAACCAGAATCACCTCGTCTACTTCACCGGTTGACAGGCCGGCATCCTTCATGGCAGCTCTGCAGGGACCCTCCAGTTTGCTTAGCAGATCTGCCACAAGTGCTTCGAGTTTGGCACGGGTGATTTTAACGTTCAAATGTTTGGGGCCCGTGGCATCGGCTGTAATAAAAGGAAGATTGACATCCGTTTCCAAGGAATTGGATAGTTCCATCTTGGCTTTTTCTGCAGCCTCTTTCAGGCGCTGGAGCGCCATCTTGTCATTGCGTATGTCGATTCCCTGATCCTTTTTAAATTCATCGGCGATATAATCTATAATCCTGAGATCGAAATCTTCACCTCCCAGGTGTGTGTCGCCATTGGTGGCTTTGACCTCGAAGACGCCATCGCCGATTTCAAGGATAGATACATCGAAGGTCCCGCCTCCCAGGTCGAATACGGCTATTTTTTCTTCAGACTTTTTATCCATTCCATAGGCCAGGGAAGCCGCCGTGGGTTCGTTGACGATACGCAACACATTTAATCCGGCAATTTTTCCGGCATCCTTGGTAGCCTGTCGCTGGCTGTCATTGAAATAGGCCGGCACGGTAATGACGGCATCGGTGATTTTTTCGCCGAGGAACGCTTCCACCGACTTTTTAATGTCTGCCAGGATAAAAGATGAAATTTCCGCAGGGCTGTATTGTTTCCCCCGAATATTGAGGTGAACATCCCCGTTGGGGGCTTTTTCAATGTTGAAGGGAAGGTTCCGGATATCCTCCTGGATTTCTGTGGACTCGAATTTACGGCCGATAAGACGTTTGACGCCGAAAACCGTGTTTTCAGGGTTGGTGATTGCCTGGCGTTTAGCGATTTGTCCCACCAGTCGCTCTCCCTTGTCGGTAACCGCAACAACGGAGGGCGTGGTTCGACCTCCCTCCTGATTATTGACAACGTTGGCCTCGCCACTTTCCATAATCGAAACACAAGAATTGGTGGTTCCCAGATCGATACCGATTATTTTGCTCATTTTCAGTTCCTCCTTTTAAGCATGACAGTTCGGAAGGATAAAGAAACGTGGTTCCCGGCCTTGATGCCATGCAACTGTTATGGGTTTTGTTAGACAGAAGATAACCACATTAATAGAATAGTCAATAATGATCATGAATAATTTCATTACTAAATATGATTTAGTCAATTAAAGTAATGAAAATGTTGTTTGCGCAAGCACTGATAACCATTTTGATCGGTGATTTACGAACACGTATCAACGAGTTAACTATTGACATGAAAAAAAAATTGAATCATACTCTTGCCTTCGGAAAAGCTGGGCTGTAGCTCTTTGCCCGGAACTCTAATCTTAAGCAAAAAGGAGATTGACATGAAAAAAGGTGCCTTTTTCATTTTATCGATGGCAATGGTTGCTTTATTGCTGACGCCCACTGCATGGGCTGCAAACGAGGTCAAAATCGGGTTCAATATTCCGCTTACCGGTGACAACCCGGATGTGGGTGGATCATCGAGAAACGCGGCGGAAATGTTCCTGAAGAACAACCCAACCGTAAGCGTTGGCGGGAAAGCATACACCCTGAAATTCATTTATGAGGACAACGAATACAAACCCGAGTCAGCAGTCAAAATCAACTCAAAGCTCATTACGGAAGAAGGGGTTCTTGGTATTGTGGGGCCGCAGTCTTCCAGCCAGGCCGTTCCGGCCGGCGAGGTTGCCAACAACAATGCCACCCCCATGATCAGCCCGTGGTCTACCAACCCGAACACCACATTGGATCGGCCCTATGTCTTCCGTGGCTGTTTTCTTGATCCGTTCCAGGGGCCGGTGGCCGCTAATTTTGCCACCGATGAGCTTGGGGCCAAAAAAGCCGCTGTTATCTACGACATCGCGGCAGATTATCCCAAAGGGCTGGCTGAAAACTTTAAAGAAGCCTTTGAAAAAATACATGGTCCGAAATCCGTCGTTGCTTTTGAATCTTTTACCACCGGTGACAAAGATTTTTCTGCCCAGATGACCAATATCGTTATGACCAAAGCCGATGTGCTGTTCGTTCCCCAATATTATTCTGAAGTTCCCCTCATCATTCGCTCTGCCAAAGAGATGGGCTGGACAAAACATATTCTGGGTGCGGATGCCTGGGGTGGCGGCGACTTGATGGGACTTTGTGGCGATGACTGTAAAGGACTTTACTTTTCAACGCATTACGCAGCCGCGGGTGCCAAAGGTGCCACCAAGGCGTTTATTGAAGCATATGTTGCTGCCTATGGAAAGACCCCTGATGATGTTGCCGCCCTGACTTGGGACACCATCGGGTTGATGGTCCAGGCCATTAAAGATACCGGTGGTCTGTCCGGAAACATTAAGGCTGACCGTACGAAAGTGAAGGATGCACTGGCAGCCGTTAAAGGCTTTCCGGGAATCACCGGCGCCATGACATTCACACCTGATGGTGATCCTAAAAAGTGTGCCGTGATCGTCCAGATTAATGATGACGGTCAATTTGCTTTTCATAAATCCGTGTGCCCAAAATAAAATCGCATGG
>QMMS01000077.1 GCA_003647375.1 Deltaproteobacteria bacterium | reverse complement strand
TTTCCGCGATATCGGCGTTGGACGCCATGATTTAACTCCTCAAAATAGCACGCTATTACTCCGGGTTAAATCTGTCGTCCGCCTTGATCTCACGAAAAAATCCTCATTTCTGGACGGACACTATTTATAATTTATTTGTGTTTTGTGACAAAAAAAATAAAAGCAATCACGAAAACACGAAATTATTAAAACACGAAAAATTTCATTGCTTTTTTCGTGGCTTCGTACTTTCGTGATTTCGTGATAAAAGATTTTTTTCTTTTCTGGATTTCTTGTTCTATAAAAAGGTGCCCCCCATGAGTCAAGCAAATCATCCTGAAATCATCCAGGCGCTCGGGAAAATAGCGGCCTGCAGAAACGAAGTGCAAGGCATGGCAACGTTGCTGGAGGCGGCTTCCCTGTGGCGTCCAGGGGCGGCCCTGAAAAAAGAGTGCAGGGAAGTTCTCGATATTATCGACGACAATGAAAGGCGATTTGAACGGAAGCTGATGGTTGCCATCATCGGTCCTGGTGGCTCCGGCAAATCGACCCTCGTCAATGCTCTGGCAGGTATAGACGGCCTTTCTGATGCCGGGACCAAGCGCCCTACAACCACGGAAGTCGTATTGGTGTGCCGATCCCCCGGAGATGCAGACTTCCTTGATCCGGTATTCAATTCGGAAGACTTGCAGGTGATTGCCGAACCAGGTGCATATCAGATTGATCATCTGCTCCTGGTCGATACACCGGACATTGATAGCACGCATCAGGCAGCGCATAAGCCTCTTGTCAAAAGAGTGATCGAAATGGCAGACGTGCTCCTGTGTGTTTTTAATTCAGAAAACCCGAAAACCAGGGATCAGATCGATTTCTTTCACCCCTATGTCCAGCGGTTTCATGGTGAATCGCTCATCGGCATCTTAAACAAGTGCGATCGGGTGGACGAACGCGAACTAAAAGAAGTCATTCTGCCTGATTTTAAGCAACACATCACAAAAGCCTGGGAACGGACGTTGACATCGTTCTTCTGCATATCCGCGCGCAGGCATCTGAAGAATCCGAATTGGGATATCAACGCAGGACCCAAACATCATTTTGATCAGTACGGTGATCTTGAGGATCTGGTAACCGGGACGTACAACCTTTTGGATTTCACCACTGATAGGCGTCTTAAAAATGTGCAGCAATTGAGAAATTTTGCACATAACGAAGTGCAAGGGGCCATCCAACAGTGCAAAACCCCTCTACTGACAGCATCGTCGTGCATGAGGGATGTTGAAAAAACGGCTTTAAAAGAGGCTTTCGAGACGCTCAAGAACGAGGGGACCGGTCAGATACTGGGGGTGAATGTTCTGCTGTACCAGAAAATAGCCCAGCGGTGGTTTGGGCCGGTGGGTTGGCTGATAGCGATTTGGGCACGAATTTTGATTTTTGGAACCGGTTTGATGGCACTGTTTCGATTTGGAAATCCTGTTCGACAGATCATGGGCATCATCTCTTCCCTGCGTCATTTCAAGAAGGCAGAAGCTTCCATTGCAGCCGGAGAAAAAAGTGATCAGTTGGGCGCCGCCATGAGAAAGTACCGGATGGCGGTTCTCAAGAAGTGGCCCGAAATAGCCGATATGCTTGTACAGGGCGGGTTTGAAGAATCGGTCAGGCAGGCCGAAACCGGTATGTCCGACCAGTCCGAATTGAACGAAACGCTCTCGGCCATGTGGCAGGAGACTCTCGGCTCGACGATTGAAAAGACAGCCCGGCGTTTCAGCGGCATGTGGCTTCAACTCCTGCTCAATATACCCACCATCGGCATTCTGGCGCACATTGGCTGGCTGACGGTGAAGCATTATTTTGCAGAAGATTATCTTGCGACGGATTTTTTCATTCATGCTTTTCTAACAGCTGGAATTGTGATGTTTTTAAGCTTTTTCCTGTTTCAGGCTTTTCTCCGAATGTTGTCAGGGCCGGAACGCATCATCTCCAGGGCATTTGAGCAAATCAACATTCAGTTGGACCCGCTTCAACGGATGGCCATCGGCCCGGTATTCCAGCAACTTGATAAACTGCTGGGGGCCGAACCGGCCCTGCCTGGAGACCTTGCCAAAACAACTACTCCTGACGAAGTTACCCCTCCTATCGGTTCATAAACCTGATACACCTGTTTCTTCATCCTTTCCATTCATAATTCATAATTCGATGTTGGACGATAGAGTTATTTAAAAGATGAACGTCGAACATCGAACATCGAACATCGAACGTCCAATGATGAATCAAAAAAAATCTTAAAATAGCGACGAAGTCGCGCACGATTTCAATTCTCACCGACGAAGAGGTAGGCTTGCGGAAATCCAGAAGACTGAATGTCCCCGGCTAACTATACTTGCTGGAGCAGGCTTATCAGGTCCGGTATGACGGAGTCTATTGATACGTCCTTTTGAAAAAAATATGGAAGCCCCTTTCGGAGTAACAGGATCGCTATTTTGACAAATGCTATAGGTATAATAATCATGAAAAAATATAATGAAAAATTAATGTAAAAAAACATATATAGTAATGTAAAAAAGAGGAGTAAAAATAATATAATAATAAAAAAATTAAATCAAAATATATCTTGACATTCTTAAAATTCCATGATTTATAGCATATGAATTTAAAATAAAGGAGAACTAAGATGAGATTATTAAATGAAAACTTTAATGAAGAGTTCAGTTTTACTTCCTTTATTGATGAGTTAGATAGATTTGATGAAATAGATATTGAGATGATATCAAAGGAGTATGAAATAAAATTTGAATCAAGAATTAATGTAAAAAATCTTGATGAAGCAAATTAGATGTGCTAAGGTAACTGCAAATCCTGCGAAAGCCACGACGGTTTGGAGGCAAAGGTGCAACTGCTTCCGGCTTATCGCCAAAGACGGGTGAGGCAGAATCTGTTGTTGCAGGTATCTCAGACATTTCCCCATAAAAGATTCCCGCTGGATTCCAGAGGGAATCTTCGATTTTAAAAAGGCAGCTATGGCGGCTAAAATATCCGACAAAGAACTATTGAAAGTGATAGATCGGTATATGGATGCAGATAAAATATGCAAGCAAACCGATTTAAAGCTAAAGACGCTTCAGGCGCGCGTTGGAAGATTGATCTATAAAAATCTGATTAAAAACTCATCTCAAATCAAGGGGTTATATAAACCGAAACCCAAAATTGTCAGAATGAGTCAGAACGCTATCATTATTCCCAAAGCAAGGATCGAGGATACCGATTTTAAAATAGGCGATATGTTCAAAGTTACTTGCGAGGATGATCGGATCATTCTTTCACGGCTATAAACCGCACATTATGGCGCAAACTAAGAAGCACAAATCGATATCAACAGTCCATAGCAGCCATGAGATCTACAAGGGACGGCAGTTCTCTTTTTTTAAGGAACGCATCACCCTGCCACACAACGTTAATACGGAAATGGCATTTGTCCGGCACCCGGGTTCTGCCGTTATCGTACCATTGTTCGAAGATAAAACCATCGGCGTGATAAAACAGTACCGGTATGTTATCAACGCGTATATCTATGAGATACCCGCAGGGACAATGGATTCCGGGGAGTCGCCGGAACAGTGCGCCAGACGTGAACTGGAAGAGGAGACAGGATATGAGGCCACAAGATTCGTCCCTTTAGGAAAAACGTATTTGCTGCCGGCATATTCCGATGAGATCTCCTATATTTATCTGGCAAGAGATATGATCAGGACAGTACAAAACCTCGATGAAGATGAAATCATTGAGGTTCATCGATTCAAAATTCAAGACATTCTGGAGATGATCGACTCGGGTATCATTATCGATGCGTTATCGATTCTTGCCATCCTGCGTGCAATCCAGTACTTAAAACAATCATGAAAGATAAGAAACAGGTCTGGTTAAACGGCAAATTCATACCCTGGGCATCTGCAACGGTTCCCATATTATCGCATTCTTTTTCGAGAGCTTCTGCTATTTTCGAGATATTCCGTATTCATACGGGTCCTGAAGGTCCGGCAGCCTTTCGAATGGAAGCCCATCTGAATCGCCTGCTGAACAGTGCCAAGCTTCTTGAAATGGAGTTGTGTTATTCCGTGGAGACCATCTCAGAAGCCGTGGCCGAAACCGTTATCCGTAACGATGTTGGCAGGGGGGTGGTGAAGATCATGGCATATTGGGGAGAAGAAGCTGTTATTCGGTTGCTGCCCCAGTCAAAACCGGATCTGGCGATATTTGCTATACCGGAAATGCCGGAGATGAATCTGGACAGCCGGGAACCCGTAAAGACCTGTATCAGCAAATGGCGGAAAATTGATCCCCAAACGGTTCCGGTGTCAGCCAAGGCCTGCTCCAATTACCTGAATGCCTACCTGACCCGGAAAGATGCCGTTGCACGTGGGTTCGACATTGGAATCATGCTGGGAACGGATGGTCTTGTGACGGAGGGCTCGGCGGAATCTGTTTTTATCGTGAAAGACAGCATTGTAAAAATCCCCCCCCTGGGCAGAGTTCTTCCCGGAATATCACGAATGTCCGTCCTGGAAATGGCCAAATCCATGGGCTTTGTAACCGCCGAGGAACCATTGAGTTTGAGTGATATATATGGCGCCGACGAAATATTTCTGTCGCATACGGGTGTTAAGGTCGAACCGGTAAAACAATTTGAAGATAAACACCTGGTGGCACCTGGGCCAGTAACGCGCCGGTTAATGGAACAGATGGCGAATATTCTCGCTTTCCAGGATGAATCATACATGCAATGGATGCAGAAACTGTCTGTGTGAGCTCTTCGAGACAGGGGTCAGAGGTCAGAAGACAGAATTATTTCCGTTTCTCGTCTTTCCATTCAAAATACGAAGCTGTAGACCATTAGGCTATAGGCTATAGGCTGTAGACTGTTAGGCTGCTTACTGCTAAAAGTCTACAGCCTAATAGCCTATAGTCTTTTGTTATTGTTCTGTATTCTGTCTCCTCTACTTTCAATAAGTTTAATGAAATGTTCGGGCCAATTTTATTTTTGCCCGCACTATCCCGATCATTCTTTTGACAAAAGATCTCCTGTTGATATATATAAATATTCTCTCCCAATTAATTGGGAGAAGGGGTTCAAGGGTTCAAGGATTCAAGGATTCAAGGATTCAAGGATTCAAGTGCTCGTTTTCCAGTTATTTCCAGTTATTTGAAAATTTTATCAATACCAGCGATTTTGAAAAATGTTATGCTGACGTATTTGTATTCAAATAAAGTTCATATACGTTTGCCAAACGTTTAACCCTTTGCAACTTTATAGCATATCACTCGAACCCTGGAAACCTCGACCCCTCGAATCCTCAATATGGATCAATTTATTTTGATACGATCTTAGGTAGTAGTATTTTACACCCGATACTACATCTCACGTTACCAGAGATGGCATTGGAGAGCATATGAACGGCGGTGTGGACTATTGGTTGGGACAACTTTTAAGTCTTGTGTTTTATCTCATGACCATCATTGTCTACAACCGTGCCAAGAAAGAATATGTGGGTGGAAAAATTGCCGCCGCCATCAATCTGATCATGGTTTGCCTGGTCATCCTCTTTTTTACTGATTTCATCGATTATTTTCTCCTGAAGCTGGTGCCCCTTGGGAAAGACACTATCACCATTCTTAAAATATTGCTGAAGCTGATTGCCATATGTGTTTTGTTCTTTGGCGGTCTCAGGTTTTTTACATCCAAGTCGCCCGTATCCGGTATGGATCAGGACACAGATATTTTGGTCGGTATCCATTCGGAATTGCCACAGACGCAAATGACAGCGTCACCCGTGGATAACAAGTCAACGGTTGTCATAGAGGATCTGTCCGAGAAAAAGAAACCGAGGCTCGGCCGATACGAAATACTCGAACAGATCGGCAAAGGCGCCATGGGAATCGTTTACAAGGGGCGAGACCCGAAACTGAATCGTTTAACAGCCATAAAGACCATTCGGTTTATTGATGATTATGACGAGGACAAAGCCGAAAAGATAAAAGCGCAGTTCTACCGGGAGGCTGAAGTCGTGGCCAAGCTCTCCCATAAAAACATTGTAATGATGTACGATGTGGGTGAAGATCTGGACCTGTCCTACTTGGCAATGGAATACCTACAGGGTGAAAGTCTCGAGCGATATACATCTGCAGGTAATCTGCTTCCCCTTCACCAGTGCTTCGATTATATCATACAGGTGTGCGAGGCGCTTCATTATGCCCACAGCCAGGGTGTTGTTCATCGCGATATCAAACCCGGAAACATCATGATACTCACGGGTGGACTGGCAAAGGTCATGGATTTTGGTATTGCCAGGGCGGCCGGGGGGACAAAGACACGCACCGGCATTATCAAAGGCACCCCTTTTTACATGTCACCCGAACAGGCAAAGGGTGCCGGTATCACCGGCGCTTCGGATATCTTCTCCCTGGGGGTTCTTTTCTATCAGCTTCTGACGGGCAAATTACCATTTGATGGAGAGAATCTCACGACCATCATGTATCAGACAGCGAACGAAAATCCGGAACCCGTCACGACATATCAACCGGACCTTGATCCGGCGGTGGTCTCGATACTCAATAAGGCACTTGAGAAAAACCCGGAGATGCGTTTTGGCAGTGCAAAGGAGATGGCCGATGCCTTGAGAAAACCTGCTGGAAAGTTGAAAACGGATGACCTCGTCCGGGAGATCGATTCTGCAGGGCCTGTTATTTCAGAGACAGTTGACCGGTCTTTGGAATCTGAGGCAATCCCTGAAGAGACCATCGATTTGTCAGATTTGGAGCAGGTGTTGAAAGCGGAAGTCGTACCGCAGGATGAAAGGGATGTGACTTCCGTCGATGCCGGAGACGTGCCCGGGGATGGGAGCTCCGGGGATAAGGTGTTGGATGATGGCAAGGATGAAACACGGAAAGGATTCGACCTGGCGGAGCTGAGAGAGATAATCGCTGCCGGGAAGCAAGGGGATGCCGAAGCTGAATCACCACCCCTGGAAGATTCCGGTGTTGGTATGGACGCATTTAAACGGGTCGATGGGGTTAAAACCGATAACAATCGACAGATTGTACCGGTGGATCCGTTCCAGGAAGACCTGAATGAAGGCATTCAGCCACAACCCACTCAAAAAAGATTCAAGGATGAAAAAAGGACCCTGCCGGGATACGCATTCCAGGTAATCTATGCCATTCTCGCACTAATTCTGATGATAGGTGGCTATTACTTCTTCTGGAAGAGCCCGAATGCCGACAATAGACTCTTGAAGGTGGTGTACTATAAATATTTTGAATCAGCGGAGCAGAAAAATAAGAAAGTGCAGGAAGAACAGCGGCGACTCGTTCAGGAAATCATGAAACAAAAAATGCTTGAAAAGCAGCGCCTTGCACAAAGTCAAGCTGATAAAAAAGTAGAACAGGAAAAGAAAGAGTCCGCCGAAGAAAAAAAGAATATTCAAATGGCTCTTGCAACGAAGAAAATAGAAGCTGAGAAAAAGTTGGAGGCCGAACGCAGGGCCAGACTGGTCCAGGAACAAAAGCGGGAAGAAGAAAGATTGCGGCGCATCGTGGCGGAGAAGAAAAAAGAGTCCGAACGCATTGCCAGGATTGCAGAGGAAAAGAAGCGGGCGCTGGAACAGCGGGCACGAATTGAAAAAGAAATGCAAGAGGCCGCTCTCCAAAAAGATCTTTCAAGGGTTAATGCCTTCGTGGCGACCGCAGACACATATCGACGAAATGAGGAATATAACGCTGCCAAGAAAGAATATACAGCGGCCCTGGACCTGATTGAACAGAGCGCCTACGGGGTGGATTCACGGCTGTTGCAGCAGAAAGTCATCATCCAGGGCAGACTGTTGCAGGAAGACATGGTATATGGCCCAAGGGGCTACATACATTACCATGAGGCCTGGGTTTCGCCTGAAGAATATGAGGCAGTACGCCTCAAAGAGGGTTATGTCAAATTTCAGGGACAATTCAGACACTATCGAACCCTCCGGAAACTTATCAGGTCGAAAACAGAACCACTCGTGGAATCTTATGTATTGTCAAAATACAGTGATGAGGCAATCCATAAAAAGGACGTCAAATACAAACGGGTCAACTTGAAAAAAAATACCAGCAAGCAGTCAAATTACACGGTTGATTACACGTGGGAAATATGGCGATTCAAGGGTATCGATGAAGGAGCCTGCTCGGTTGAGATCGCTTATGATGTCGTAAAGGATTCCTGGAAACTCATCAAGGGATGTGAGTAGGAAGGGTTGGAGGGTTGGAGGGTCGGAGGGTAAGCCCTGAGAGGTAGTAGGCAGTAAGCAGAATACAGTAACAATAGACTGTAGGCTATTAGGCTGTAGACTTTTAGCAGCAAGCAGCCTAACAGCCTACAGCCTAATGGTCTAATAGTCTACAGTTAGGAAACAATATGCCCATCCAGGGAGACATCCAGACTTTTTCGTTGTCTGCGATCGGGAGAATGATCCATGCCGAAAAAAAGACGGGCATTCTGAACGTCAGTAGCGACGATTCAGTTACCCGTATATATTTCAAGCAAGGCGGCATCGTCTTCATCAGCGGCGACCTTGCCGAAGAGCTTTCTCTGGGCGCATTGCTGAAGGCGGATAAACTGGTTCAAGAGGCAGAGATCCGGAACGCTCTGGAAATTGGTGCAAAATCAAATAAGCGTCTGGGTGTTATCCTCATTGAACAGGGATATGTAACAAAAGAGGACTTGGTCAAGGTGTTGAACCTGCAATTCAAAGAGGCTATTTCAAAAGCATTGACCTGGAAAGAAGGTACCTTTATTTACACGGATGGACTCGATGGATATGTGGAAGATATCCAACTGGATATGGATCCCATCCGTCTGGTTGCCGAGGCCGAGAGGTGGAAGGAGTACCGGATCCTGATTCCAAATGATCAGGTTGTCTTTGAAATGAAAGACGTGGCCTTACGTCCCAACAGCCTTTCAACCGAGGGTGTTTATGATGTGATGCTCCTGGCCGACGGCAACCGTACTGTTGCGCAGATTATCCAGTCGACAGGCAAAACACGTATTGCAGTTTACAGGGCCCTGACCAGTCTCTTTGTTCAGGGCATTATCGAGAGAAAAAAAACGTCTCAAGAGATTAGAAAGGGGCAGCAGATCACCGCCGAGTCCATCATGCGTTTTTTCTTACCTTTGATCAAAGAGATTCTTTCAGATTTCTCCACAGAGATGGGGGGTAAAAAGGCCGCATCAATTCTTGCCGGCAGCATCGAGTCTTCACCGCATTACGACACATTTCTTCAAGAGGTACGTCCGGAGGACACAACCAGCACGATGGTAAAAAACATTCGCGAAAGGATCGGGCGATCTTCAAAGCCGGTGAAATCAACTGATCTGGCAACAGGTTTTAAAAACACCATTGTACAGATTCTCAAGGAAGAACAGCAACTCCTGGGGTCCAAGGCCGTATACGGCACACTTCGGCGTATGATAACTCTCATCGAGAGCATGCCGGCCGAACAAAAGATCATCGCCGGATCTTTTATACCCCTTCTCACTAAACTATTCGCGAGTGAAAAACGTTCCATGGAAACAGAAGATATTTTTGCACGTACCACATCGAGCGGAGTTGTTTCCGGAGGCACCGGCAGCGGTATTCCAATTCCAAATTTAAGTGACATCAGTGGGGCCGTGATTATCGCATTCTACAGCAGAATTGCCCAGATACTCATTACGGATTTAGAAGAAAACCTTGGAGTGAAGTCTCATACTCTGCTTGAGAAGATACTTAAAAACTCGGAATACCATGAAGCGTTTTTATGCAGGTTTCATGCTGCTGACGATATCGCAACTAATGTTGAAAGTATCCGAGGTCATATTTCGAATGAGGGCCATCGGCTCAGCAAAATGAGTTTTATCAAAGGGTTTCAGCAGGTATTAATCGAGCTTTTACTGGAGGAAAAACATCTGCTGGGGAGTAAGCCCACGCGAACAAGTTTGGCGAAGCTTAACCGGTTTATGTCTGACCCAAAACAGAGAGATCTCATGCCTCTATCGAAGTATTTTATTTCTACAATAGAAACGTACAGGTCGTTAGAATGGACAATGGTTTAAACTACTGGTTGGCGCAGCTCCTGATTCTGGTTTTCTACATCATGACGCTACTGATATATAACCGTGCCAGAAATGAATATATCGGGGGAAAGATAGGCGCAGCCATCAACCTGATAATGGGTTTTCTGCTGATATTATTTCTTTCTGATCTTGTGGACTACTTTTTACTTTTGATCCTGCCCAACCATGAGGATATTGTCCAGATCATCAAGATTCTGTTGAGGTTGGCGGCAATCTGTATATTGTTTTTTGGTGGATTACGTTTTTTTGTGGGCAGGTCACGTACGGTAGAAGTGCTGCAGCATACGGTCGATCTGCAAGACAACGAAGTACAGCAACCGGAAATCGAAGCGCCAATCCCGTTGCCCGAGATGACGCAGGTGGTTAAAACCGTGGTAAAGAAGCTGCCAAAGCTGGGGAGGTATGAAATTCTGGAACAGATCGGCCGGGGGGCGATGGGAATTGTCTATAAGGGCAAGGATCCCATTCTTAACCGGTTGACAGCGATCAAGACCATCCGTTTTTCCGATGAGTTTGATGAAGAAAACGTCGATGTCATCAAAACCCATTTTTATCGCGAAGCCGAGGTCGTGGCCAAGCTTTCGCATCCGAATATTGTCACCATTTATGATGTGGGTGAAGACCTGGATTTATCATTTCTCGCCATGGAATATCTTAAAGGCGAGAGCCTTGAAAAATACACATCCCAGGAGAATCTATTTCCGGTGAAGAAATGCCTCGAAATCATTGCTCAGGTATGTGATGCCCTCGAATATGCCCACACGCACGATATTATTCATAGAGATATCAAACCCGCAAATATCATGTTGCTGGGGGATGGCTCCATCAAGGTAACCGACTTCGGCCTTGCCCGGGCAACCACGGGTACCAAAACCCGTACGGGCATTATCAAAGGGACACCCTACTATATGTCCCCGGAACAGACCAGGGGCCTGAAACTTTCAGGAAGATCCGATATCTTTTCACTGGGCGTTGTTTTCTACCAGCTCCTCACGGGAAGATTGCCGTTTGATGGAGAGAACATGGCGGCCATCATGTACCAGATCACGTCTGTCAACCCGACGCCTCCCACGGAATACATGCCGGGTATAAACAAACCTATTCTCACGGTTTTGAATAATGCGTTGGTGAAGGATCATGACAAACGCTATGCGCATGCCGGGGATATGGGCAAACATGTCCGGATGATTATCGAGAAGATGTCGGAGTTGGAGGGCAGGAGGCCGAGTAGGGAGTAAGCAGAAAAGCGCTCAAGAGAAAGGAAAAAGGATCGGGAATGGCGTATCGGGGATATCGAGACTTGACTGTTTTCCAGATGGCATATGAGCTTGCACTAAAGATACACCAAGTTACAAAATCATTTCCGACTGTCTATTGCTTGCTTTTCAGCAAGATCTCCACTCGCCTGTTTAATTGTCTGCCTTCCGGCGTATCATTAGTGGCTATGGGATTGTCAGGACCCATTCCTGATACGAGAATGCGTTTTGGGTCGATGCCATGACCCACCAGGTAGCTCTTGACAACCGTCGCTCGAAACTTTGACAATTGTTTGTTGTAGCCTATATTCCCCACTGAATCAGAGTAACCCGTGATTAGAATCTCCAGACCCTGATACCCCAGGGCCGTGTCGATGATGTCATCCAGAAGCGTATACGCATCTGGTGAGAATTCATTGGAGTCAGACGGGAACTGAACCGTAAACATTTTATCCTGAAAAGGGGGTGGCGTCGGCGCCGGTTCCGCGGGTGGTGGGGAAGTGCTTTTTTCCTGCGCACCCGTTTCGAGTTCCGGAGCTTCATTGGCAGGCTGGGCGGTGAGATCAGGGGACGACAATGATTCTACTGACGGTTTTAGAGCCGGTGTGGTATTATCCGGCGCCATGCTCAGATGCTGGGGCTGAGTCGATTTTACCGGAAGCATATCGGTAATCAAGGATGGTATAAAACCGGATTTGAATAAGATGATGCCGGCGGTACTCATTATCAAAATCAGCAACCCAAGATAGAGCAATATGCCGGAAAGCGTTATTTGAAGTGGATGCCGGAAGGCATCGGCCAGGCGGTCGATGAAGCGTATATTCACCTGGCTCCCTTTGGGCTGTTCCACATTAATGTGGAGGTCCCTGGCACTTTCCTTGATGATTGTAGCATCAACCTTTTGTTTGCCCTTTACATAGGTTGTCAGCAGGGCATGATCACAAATGATATTGATCAGACGCGGGTAACCATTCGAGAAAGAGATGATCTGGCGAATGGCTCCGCTGGAAAAGATCTTTTTCTCGGTTCCGGCAACTTTGAGCCTGAAAGCGATATAATTTTCGACATCCTCGTGTTTGAGTGGGCCGACCAGGTACTTCATGGTAATGCGCTGTAGGAGCGCCCTGTTTCTGGTTTCGTTGAGTGCTTCGATGATTTCGTGTTGTCCGACAAGGAAAACATTCAACAATTTGGTATCTTTTTTTTCAATGTTGGACAGCTGGCGAATTTCTTCCATAATTTCGTGGCTGAGACGCTGTGCTTCGTCGATGATAATGAGAACTTTTTTGTCGTCCGCGTTGGCTTTGTGGAGGAAATGAATAAAATGAACCAGAAAGTCGCCCTTGCTTTTGAAGGTTTTCTTTATGTCGAATGCCTGGGTGAGGAAATTATAGAAATCGAGTTTTTCGAGGTCTGGATCAGAGATCATGGCGATCAGGGTCTGGTCGTCAAGGCTCTCCAGAAGGCCGTTGATCAGTGTTGTTTTACCGGTTCCGACATCACCGGAAAGCAAAAGAAAGCCGCAGTTGTCATGGATGCCGTATTTCAGCATGGCCAAGGCTTCTTTGTGGGTTTCGCCCAGCCACAGGAATTTGGGATCTGGACTGATTCGGAAGGGTTTTATCTTTAGATTGAAATGCGAAAGATACATCTGTTGACCTCAATAGAATCAGATCACGATAATATAAAACGCGACGTTGTCGCTCCATAGGGACAAGGCTTCGACCGCTCAAAGAAAGAATCCAGGAGTCAGAAGCCGGAATACAGAAGGCTGTAGGCTATAGACTGTTAGCAACCTACAGTCTAATAGTCTACAGCCTATACGCCTTTTAATAAAATATGCTAAACTTACCATCGTGTCAATGAAACAATCTGCCGCTGTCTGAAAAATTCTTGACATTTCAAGGACCCTGAACATAATCTTTTTGGCACAATTCTGATATCTAAAAATCGTTGATCGATTTTATGCGTGAAAGGATGGGAATATGAAATCTGCCGGAAAAGCGATTCGTAAAATCGTCATTTTGAGCTGTTTGACGATGAGCCTGATGATGGTTTGCGGTTGGGGTATTTTTGCGCAGGAAAGGGAAGCACCCGATGCGAATAAGACGTTGAAGGTAGACGTGATATTTCTTTTGGATAACTCCGGGAGCATGATTGCCAATGATCCACAGTTTATTACCAGGGAAGTTGTTACGAAGTTTTTGATGAACCTCAAAGAGGGTTTCCGGGTCGGCATGGTCACTTTTGACCAGGAAGCAACCCTCATCGAAGCGCTGAGTTGCATCGATACCGTTGCGGATGGTGAAAGATTCATGAAAAGTCTTGATAGAATCGATTACAAAGGCCAGTTCACCAACACGCCATCCGGGGTTGAGAGAGCTATTTATGAACTCAAGTCGAATGGCCGCGAGGATGCAGAAAAAATTATTGTTCTGCTCACCGATGGAATCGTTGATACCGGCAACAAGGAACAGGATATCGCAGGAGAAGAGTGGTTGAGAGACCAGCTCGCCATGGATTGCAAGCAAGCCGGCATTCGCGTATTTGGCGTAGCATTTACAGAGATGGCCGATTTCCGGCTTATTCAGACCCTTGCCTTGAAAACAGAAGGTGAATATTTCAGAACCTTCAACAGTGCGGATATACCGGCTGTTTTTGAGAAAATCGACCGGATTATCAGTACACCCAGGGCGGAGGAAGCTCCCCGGGAACCTGTGGAAAAAGCAGAGCCGATTCAGGTCAAACCGATCTATATTCAGCCGTCTGCCCCGTCTCTGTTACCAACGGAAACCGTCAATAAAATATCCAATCCCCTACCGCTGCTTTTATCGGGTCTCATTATCATTGTCATCGTTGTCGTTGTTTTGATTTACCTGAATAAAAGAAGAGAAATTACGGGGAGGCAGGCCGTAAGGGAGCAGGCGGAGGCTTTGCTGCCCCAGGAGCCTCCGAAAGGCCAGGCAGAACTCATCGATACCGAGAATGTGGTGACGGAGACCGATTTGTCTATCCCGATTCAAAATAAGGTCGTAAAGATAGGCCGGGATGAAAGCAACGATATCGTTATTCCAAAAGATTCCATCTCCAGTCTGCATGCGACCATAGAATACAGAAACGGTTGCTACTATCTTGAGGACCATCGCAGCACGAATGGTACAAGACTCAATGATTTTAAAGTCAAAGAAAATACTTCCATGCGGCTCAAGAGCGGTGATAAAATCGAATTTGCGATATATGAGTTTAGATTCCTGATGCCGGAAATGGCACCTTATGGTGAAACTGTCATGATTCAACAAAGTGATACCGAACCGGATCTCAAGTCATAAACCGAAGGCTGTAGGCTATAGGCTGTTAGGCATTTAGAAGTTGCTTACAGCTTATCCCAGAATCCGCGCATCCGGGCCATTTATTCCCAGAAATCTGCTTTCTGAAGCGCGATATTATAAGCGCAAGAATCGGGTTGAAATACACCAGTTTATGACAACGCATTAAGGACATCTTGCAGATGGGCCACCGTAACCCCGGGTTGGAGCGGGTAGGATTCCCTCACTGGCGCCACAATCCAGGTATGTTCAGGCTTCAGAACTTCCAGGGTGTTTGAAAATCCGCGAGAGACCTTTGGGGATATTGATGCCTTGAATTCAAAGACCAATCGCCTTTTACCACGTTCAAGGACAAGGTCGATTTCCTCTCCTGATGAGGTCCGGTAGAAACTTGCCCGGTACTCAGGCCTCATGGCCAGGATCTGTTCGAGACAGAACCCTTCCCAGGATGTCCCGACTACCGGATGACCAAGGAGGTCTTCCAGGCTGTCAATTTCAAGCAATGTGTGCAGAATACCGGAATCACGCAGGTAAATTTTATGAGATTTAACAAGACGTTTCTTGATGTTTGCTGCATAGGGAGGCAAGGCGCGAACCATATAGGTTTGGGTCAGTATTTCAAGGTATCTTTTTATTGTAGGATGTGTGACGCCTAAAGCCTGTCCGAGCTTTGAGTTGTTCATAAGCTGACCATGATAATGGGCAAGCATTGTCCAGAACCTTCTCATGATGACTGAGGGTATCGTAAAACCGAATTGCGGGATATCACGTTCGAGAAAGGTCCTGATAAAATCCTCTCTCCAGGTAATGCTGATGGTGTCGGACCGGGCA
>QMMS01000076.1 GCA_003647375.1 Deltaproteobacteria bacterium | reverse complement strand
TTAAAAACGTTCCAGCCGGAGTATCGGTGAGGTGTCACAAATCCGAAGCACGAATATCGAAATTCTAAACAAATTCAAATGACCCAAATTCGAATGAACAAAACAACCAATCTCCCGTCTGCAAGCCATCGGCGATGTTTCTGTCATTTGAGCATTCGGTATTGGGATTTGTTTCGATATTCGATATTTGATATTCGAATTTATAATTATAACATCGTGCAACGATTTTATTTGGGGTTCTCTTGAAACGATATCTGAACACGGTAGTAAACGAATGGTTCAATAAGCGGGTTCTGGGCGCCATTTTGTGTGTGGTAGTGGCGTTTTCAATCCTCTTCATGCGCTTGTTTTATCTCCAGATCATGAAAGGCGAGGAGTTTCTCAGACTTTCGGAAAACAACAGCATCCGTCTGGAAAGCATCGTTGCGCCACGGGGACTGATTTTCGATGCAGAAGGCGGGTTGCTGGTGGACAATCGCCCTTCCTTTGATTTGCGCATTATTCCCAGAAATGCCAAACCGCTTGAACAGACATTAAAGAAATTGGCGCACTACACAAATATCCCGGAAGAAGACATGATGGAGAAGGTCAGAGCGAGCAATGGCCGGTCATCCTATAAACCTGTATTGTTAAAACAGGATATTGGACGGGATGCCATGGCCTCCATCGAGGTTAACAAGTTTGACCTGCCCGGTGTAGTTATGGATATCCGTCCGGTTCGTCATTATATCAATGGTCAGTATGCTGCTCACCTCATCGGGTACCTGGGAGAGATTAATGCCCGTGAGTTGCAGGGCGGTGCCTTTGCAGGTTGCAAGGGGGGAGATTTTATCGGACGATTCGGCGCCGAAAAAACCTATGAAGATCTGCTACGGGGGAAACGAGGTGGTCGGCAGGTGGAGGTCGATGTCAGGGGACAGGTGGTCAAGGTGTTGAGAACCGTCAGTGCCACCCCAGGTCAGAACTTGTATTTGTCACTGGATTGCTCACTTCAGAAAAAGGCGGAGGAGCTGTTACAGGACCGGGTCGGAGCGGTGGTTGCCATGGACCCTATGACCGGTTATATCCTGGTTATGGCCAGCAGCCCCACTTTTGATCAGAATGCCTTTGTGAGCGGCATGTCCCGCAAAGAATGGAACGCCTTAATCTCAAATCCCGGATATCCCATGACGAACCGGGTTATCCAGGCGGAATATCCCCCGGCTTCCACCTATAAGATTGTAACCGCAATTGCCGGACTGGAGGAGGGCGTCATCGACCTGAAAACCACTCATTACTGTCCCGGTTATTATGCCATGGGCAATCGCGTTTTCCGCTGCTGGAAAAGAGGCGGGCACGGAGAGATGAATGTTGTCAGCGCAATAGTGGAATCCTGCGATGTCTTTTTTTATAAGGTTGGCGAGGAAGTCGGCGTTGACAAGCTGGCATCGTACGCCAGAATGTTCGGGCTGGGTGAGCGAACCGGTATCAGTCTGGACAATGAGGGCAAGGGGTTGATTCCGACCTCGGAATGGAAAAAAAAGCGTATTGGAGAATCCTGGCAAAAGGGCGAGACCCTGAACGTGTCTATCGGGCAGGGGTTCAACCTGACAACGCCGTTGCAGATGCTGGTTTTGACGTCTGCCATCGCCAATAGCGGAACCCTCTATCAACCCCAGATCGTCAGGCGCGTGGAAGCGGCGGATGGTATCGAGGTGAAAAATATTGAACCCGTGGTTACGGGAACTCTGACCATCAATCCGAAAACCATGGATATCGTCAAGAGAGGTCTGTGGGAGGCTGTCAATACCAGGAAGGGGACTGCGCGTGGTATCAAATTGAAGAAGTATCCCATCAGCGGCAAGACCGGTACGGCACAGCTGGTCAGCCGCAAGAGCAGGGCTGGTGAGACAGTAAAAGAGAAGGATCTCTCTGATTACCACAAATCCCACGCCTGGTTCGTTGCTTATGCACCGTCCGAGGCGCCTCGCATAGCCGTTGCCGTTATTGTTGAACACGGTGAACACGGTTCTACTGCAGCCGCACCAATTGCCAAGGAGCTCATCAAAGCCTATCTGGAAAAACAGGATCGGAAAAATCTGGCTTTCACGGCACAGGGCCGACAGACAATGCCGGATGGCGTTGTTATGGCAGGGGAATAACGTATGGGCTTCGATAGACGTCTGGTACAGTATTTTGATTGGGGACTGCTGCTGCTGATCATTGTCCTGGGTATTTTTGGACTGGTGGCCCTTTACAGCGCTGTGACGGCAGGTGCTGATATAGCCCAGAAAATTCTTTTTACCAAACAGCTCATCTGGTATGGTGCCGGCCTGGTGGCGATGACCGTCTTTTTTTTATTCAGCTATAAATCACTGGAAAAGTGGGCCGACATCATTTATGGGGGCTGTGTTTTTCTCCTGGTCGGCGTTTTGATCTTTGGCAAGATTACCGGCGGGTCTCAGCGATGGCTTTTGCTGGGGCCAATATCGGTTCAGCCTTCAGAAATAGCCAAGGTTGCCGTCATTATCGTTCTGGCACGCTACTATTCCAAATATGCCAGCGAGAGAGGATTTTCGTTCCGCGGACTTGTTACTCCGATAATCCTGACAGCGATCCCCTTCATCCTGATCGTAAAACAACCCGACTTGGGAACGGCCATGGTCATACTTCTCATAGCCGGTACCATGACGCTGTTTGTCAAAATCGAAAGGCGAACCCTGATTTATAGCCTGTCTTTCGGCGTCCTGTCGGGGCCCTTGGTCTGGTATTTTTTAAAAGGATACCAGAAACAACGGATCCTGACATTTCTGAACCCGGACAGAGATCCGCTAGGTGCTGGATATCACATTATCCAGTCGAAAATTGGTATTGGATCCGGATATATTTCGGGCCGGGGTTTTTTACAAGGGACCCAAAACGCATTGTCGTTCTTGCCGGAACAGCACACGGATTTCATATTTTCCGTACTTGCTGAAGAGTGGGGATTTATCGGCGCATCGGTTTTGCTGTTGCTGTTCCTGTTTCTCATCGTGTGGGGGTTGAACATTGCCACCAATTGCCGTGATAATTTCGGGACCATTCTGGCTGTAGGTATCACCACTTTGATCATGTGGCAGGTCCTTATCAATATTGGAATGGTGATGGGGCTGATGCCTGTGGTGGGTGTGACGCTGCCGTTTATCAGTTATGGTGGCTCATCCATTGTAACCATGATGATTTGTGCAGGCATTCTCCTGAATATCAGCATGCGGCGATTTCAGTTCGAAAAATGATAAAATCGCGGAGCGATTTTATTATTTATGTGCGACGCTGTCGCATTTTATAGAAGCGTAAAGATACTATTAACCTGGCAACTAAATAGATCAACACGTCATGCCGGCTTTGATCCGGCATCCAGCACCTTCCTGGATTCCCGCCTGCGCGGGAATGACAGCTTTAGGGTATTTAATTGCCGGAGTAATAACAGCGTCATGCCGGACCCCGGATCAAGTCCGGGGCAGGCTTTGATAAGCCTGCCCCGGCAAGTAGTTAGCCGGGAGCATCCAGTATTTAGTGTTTAGTATTTAGTATTTTGTATTTAGCTTGGAATATATGCTGATCTACATAGCTGTTAGACGCCAAAACACTAAACACCAAATACAAAACACTCTCGTAAAAAGTAACTTTTCTGACTTTTTGCGAGACCATCATAATTGTCATGTTAATATGATGGCTTCTAAATACTTTGATCAAAAGAACCCCTCGTAGCTCTGCTGCGGGGAGCTTCAATGGTTTTTTCGTGTTTTCGTGATAAAAAAATTATCCGGTTTACCTGGTTTGGGAGGAAATAATGAAGAAAGAGAAAAAAATAGACGCGGTGTCCACATTTCTGGGCCATGATGCGATCTTCGACGGCATCATCAATTTCAAGGGGACCATCCGTCTGGATGGAAAAGTAAAAGGGAAAGTTGTCAGTGACGATGGAACGGTTATCATTGGAGACAAGGCAACCGTTGAGGCAGAAATTGCTGTTGAAACCGTCATTATCAAGGGAAGCGTTAACGGTAATATTCAGGCCAGGGATCGGATTGAAGCATACCCGCCCGCCCGCATTTCGGGCGAGCTACAGGCACCGACCATCAGCATTGATTCGGGTGTGGTCTTTAATGGTACCTGCAGCATGGAAAACCGAGAGCTTAAAAAGAGTAAAACCAGTTGAAATGTATTAATATATTCCTATTTTGTCGAGGCGTAAAATGACCACTAAAAAAAAACAAAAAACCTTTGACAATCTCATGTACCGAATGATATAGCTTCGCGGGTCAGTTGGTAAAGATGCGGGTGCAACCCATAAAAATCGTTAATTGCTGGAGGTTCTTGTATGATTAGCATTGATTGGTCGGTGTTCATCCAGATCATCAATTTTCTATTCCTGATATGGATTCTCAATCTCATCCTCTACAAACCCATTCGTAATATTATTATTCAAAGAAAAGAAAAATTCTCCGGCCTTGAAGCCGATATTGAAACTGCTGAATCAAAGGCTGCTGCACAGGATCAGGCCTTTGCATCCGGTATTAAGGAGGCCAGGGCCAGGGGACTGAAGCAAAAAGAGGAACTCCTGGAGGCAGCCGCGGATGAAGAAAAGGAACTCATCGGAAAAATCAATGAAAAGGCCCAGGCGGAGATGGCAAAGATAAGGAAACAGATTGCCGGGGAAGCAGATGGCGCCAGGGAGACGCTGATGAAAGAAGTTGAAGATTTTGCAGGTACCATCAGTGAAAAAATTCTCGGGAGGGTTGTTTAATGATACAATCGGGTTTTAACCGGAGACGGAATAAAGCAATGACCGTTTCACGCTTCGTGCTGATTTTTACAGTCCTGCTTGTTTTCAATGCCGGTGCTGTTTTTGCTTCTGCAGAAGGTGGTCATGACCAAGCAGCGCCTAAGGGTTGGGTTAAGGAAGATACCTTTCGTGTCATGAATTTTACTGTTCTTGCGGTTGCTCTATTTTTTGTTCTGAGAAAACCCTTGTCCCAGGCTTTAAATGCCCGCATCAAGGGAATAAAAGATGAGCTGAACACGCTTGAAAACAAGAAAAAAGAAGCCGAAGCTCAACTCGCCGAGTACAACGAAAAACTTTCCCGGTTGGAAGGGGAGGCTGAGAGGCTCATAGAGGAATATGTCAAGCAGGGGGAGGAGGCCAGGGTAAGAATTATCAAGGAGGCGGAAAACACAGCCGTGAAACTTGAAGAGCAGGCCAAACGACACATCGAACAAGAATTCAAACAAGCCAAAAATCAGTTGCAGGAAGAAATACTTCAAGTGGCTCTTGTCAAGGCCGAGGAAATAATCAAAGCTAAAATTTCATCCGAAGATCAGGACAGGCTGGTCGACGACTATTTAGAGAAGGTGGTGGCATAGTGAAGAATCTGGCTATTGCAAGGCGTTATGCCAAGGCATTGCTGCTGATAGGCAAGGAAGACGGACAGACTGAAACCTACCGTGAAGAATTGAAAGCTTTTTCGGACCTGATAGAGCGGGAAGGCAATCTCAGCCAGGCTATAACCAACCCTCTGTATGATACTGCCGCCCGAAAGAACGTTTTGAACGCCGTTCTTGAAAAACTGAGTCTTTCCAAGGTGATGAATGCTTTTTTGTTGTTGCTGTTTGACAAAGGTCGTGTGGGCTTTCTCGTCAATATAAACGATTTTTATCAGAAATTAGCTGACGAGTTAAAAGGTGTTGCAAGAGCCAGCCTGGTTTCGGCAACCGAACTTTCGTCCGAAACCATCGAAAAAATTCGCTCATCCTTGTCTCAAAAGACGGGCAAAGATATTGTTTTAGAATGTGGGCAGGATTCCAGTCTCATCGGTGGTATCGTTACAAGAATCGGGGATCTTGTGTTGGATGGAAGTATAAAAACACAATTACTCAACATGAGAGAATCTTTAAAAAGGGGTGAAAGTGTCTAATGGAATTACGAGCTGAAGAAATAAGTCAGATTATCAAGGAACAGATCACGGATTATGACAAGAAGGTAGAATTGAGTGAAACCGGTGTTGTCCTGTCCGTCGGGGACGGTATTGCCAGAGTTTATGGGCTCGAAAAGGCCATGGCGCTGGAACTCGTGGAATTTCCAGGGGGAATTCTGGGGTTGGTGCTGAACCTGGAAGAGGACAATGTGGGTATTGCCGTTATGGGTGAGGACATCCATATCAAGGAAGGGGACATGGTTAAACGTACCGGCCGGATTGCTCAGGTGCCGGTAGGCGAAGCTGTTCTTGGCCGCGTGCTGTCAGGTGTTGGTGAACCGATCGATGGCAAAGGGCCCCTGGATGCGAAGGAGTTCAGACGTGTCGAGATGGTTGCTCCGGGTGTCATCGCCAGAAAGTCTGTTCACGAGCCCATGTATACCGGTTTGAAAGCGATTGACGCCATGACACCGGTGGGAAGAGGACAGCGTGAGTTGATCATCGGTGACCGGCAGATCGGTAAAACAGCCTGTGCCATAGATGCTGTTCTTGCACAGAAAGACACGGATATTTATTGTATCTACGTGGCTTGCGGTCAGAAAAAATCGACGGTGGCTCAGGTTCACGCAGTCCTGGAAAAACATGGTGCCATGGAATATACGACCATCGTGTCCGCCTGCGCCAGTGATCCTGCTACCCTGCAGTACATGGCACCTTATGCCGGATGCGCCATGGGAGAATACTTCCGTGACAAAGGGCAGCACGCATTGATTATTTACGATGATCTTTCCAAACAGGCAGTTTCTTACCGGCAGATCTCGCTGCTCCTCAGACGTCCACCGGGGCGTGAAGCCTACCCGGGTGATATTTTCTACAACCACTCGCGCCTATTGGAAAGGTCCTGTAAACTGAATGATGAACTGGGTGCTGGATCTCTCACGGCGCTGCCGATCATCGAGACACAGGCGGGTGACGTATCGGCATATATCCCCACCAACGTGATTTCCATCACGGATGGGCAGATATATCTTGAACCGGCTCTCTTTTTCGCCGGTATCCGTCCTGCCATTAATGTGGGTCTCTCGGTGTCCCGTGTCGGTGGTTCCGCACAGGTCAAAGCCATGAAGCAGGTGGCTGGGACTCTGCGTCTCGACATGGCCCAATTCCGTGAGCTCGAAGCTTTTGCAGCGTTCGGCAGCGATCTGGACAAGGCGACCCAGCGCCAGTTGACCCGAGGTGAAAGGCTGGTACAAATTCTGAAGCAGCCGCAATTTCAACCGCTTGCCCTCGAAAAACAGGTGGCTATTCTGTATGCAGGAACCAGAGGATACCTGGATGACTTCCCACTGGATGTGGTGGAAAAATATGAAGCCGGTCTCTATCAGTTCATCGAGGAGCGGCATTCTGATATCTATGCTGAAATTGCCGAAAAACAGGAGATTTCGGACGAACTGGATGCCAAGCTGGCAGAAGCGCTGAAAGCCTATAATGAGGAGTTCAAAGACACGATCAAATCCTAGTAGATGACCATATGCCTGTACCATCGCTTTTGTGTGGGTATCAATATCATAGGCTAGATGGCAGGAACACAGGTTCGGGTACGAGCTAAAACAGGATAAGGGCCAAGTTAAATGCCAAGTTTAAAAGACGTCGAATTAAAGATCAACGCGGTTAAAAAAACAAAGCAGATCACCAAAGCCATGAATATGGTTGCCACTTCACGTTTGAAGGGTGCCCAGCGCAACATGGAGAACTTCCGCCCTTATGCTGGAAAATTTTCCGAAGTATTGGGGAGCCTTGCCGAGAAAGCCGGTGATGAAGCCAGTCCGTTGCTGATCCCGCGTGAAGAAGTCAAGCATATTCATATTGTCCTGTGTACTTCGGACAGGGGATTGTGCGGCGGGTTCAATGTGAATCTGATCGGCAGGGCCAACTCCTTCATGGATGAGAAGCAGGGCGATGGCATCGCATTTTCATTTACCAATTTTGGTAAAAATGGCCGCAACTGGTGTCGGAAAAATGGTTTTGAAATAGCGGGTGAACATCTCGGCATTGTGGGCACCAAGTTCGGTTTCAATGTTGCCTCAACCGAGGGGCGGAAACTGGTGGATGGCTACCTTGATAGCACCTATGACGAGGTGTATGTCGTATATGCCGAATTTGTAAGCATGGGCAGGCAGGTGCCGGTTATCCGGCAACTGCTTCCGATACTACCCATAGAAACAGAAATAACTGAAGCTGACGAAAATACCCCGTATCTTGCGGAACATATCTGTGAACCTTCGGCGAACGAGCTGTTGGGAGAACTTCTTCCCAGAAATGTTTTTGTCCAACTGTTCAGTGCATTGCTCGAAACATCTACCAGTGAGCATGCTGCAAGACGGACGGCCATGGACAATGCCACCAAAGCGTGTAACGATATGATCGACAATCTCACACTGGCATACAACAAAGCGCGTCAGTCAGCCATTACGGCTGAACTGATGGACATTGTCGGTGGAGCAGAAGCCCTGAAAGGATAGCTGCGTGTAATAAGTGGGTCCCCTTATTTGCCGGGCAAGTAAGGATCTACCCAAAACAGATAAAAAAAGTTGGAGGTCTTTCGATGGGAGAAAATTTAGGTAAAATTACACAGGTAATGGGACCTGTCGTCGATGTAGAATTTGAACAGGGAAATCTGCCGACGATTTACACGGCGCTCCTGATTACCAATTCTACAATCAATGACGAGCCGGATAACCTGGTTATCGAGGTTGCACAGCATCTGGGTGATAACGTTGTCAGAACAATTGCTATGGATGTTACCGATGGCCTGACCCGCGGGCAGGTGGTAAAAGACACCGGCAAACCGATCATGATGCCGGTGGGTGAAGCAGGACTTGGCCGGGTGCTGAATGTGGTTGGCCGTCCGGTTGATGGCCTGGGCCCGGTTAGCCAGGAAAAAATGTTGCCCATCCATCGTGAGGCGCCCAAGTTTACGGAACAGGATACAACGGTTCGTGTTCTTGAAACAGGCGTAAAGGTTATCGACCTTCTGGTTCCGTTTCCACGTGGCGGCAAAATGGGTATGTTTGGTGGTGCCGGCGTGGGTAAAACCGTTATCATGATGGAAATGGTTCACAATATTGCCATGCAGCATGGAGGTATTTCCGTATTTGCCGGTGTTGGGGAGAGAACCCGTGAAGGCAACGATCTTTATCATGAGATGAAAGATTCAGGTGTTTTGCCCAAGGCAGCGCTCATTTACGGTCAGATGACCGAACCGCCCGGGGCGCGTGCACGTGTTGCTCTGTCTGCATTGACGGCGGCCGAGTATTTCAGGGATGAAGAAGGACAGGACGTTCTTATTTTCATCGACAATATCTACCGATTTACCCAGGCGGGTTCCGAGGTTTCGGCCCTTCTCGGCCGTATGCCTTCTGCTGTTGGATACCAGCCCACTCTGGCTGTCGATCTTGGTGAACTCCAGGAACGGATTACATCGACAGACAAGGGGTCCATTACAGCGGTTCAGTGTGTTTACGTACCGGCGGATGACTTGACCGACCCTGCACCTGCAACGACCTTCGCCCATCTTGACGGTACGGTTGTTCTTTCCAGACAGATCGTTGAACTCGGTATTTACCCGGCTGTGGATCCGCTCGATTCGACATCCAGAATCCTGGATGCTGCCTATATCGGCGACGAGCATTATGCAGTGGCGCGGCAGGTTCAACAGATTCTTCAAAAGTACAAGGAACTCCAGGATATTATTGCTATTCTGGGTATCGATGAATTATCAGACGAAGACAAAATAACCGTGGCCCGTGCCCGAAGGATCCAACGATTCCTCTCTCAGCCTTTCCATGTTGCCGAAGCTTTTACCGGCAAGCCCGGCAAGTACGTGAAAATAGAGGATACGGTTCGCGCCTTCAAGGAAATTGTTGAGGGCGATCATGACGATATTCCGGAACAGGCATTTTACATGGTCGGCGGCATAGAAGAGGTCATTGAGCGTGCCAAGGAAATGGCTGAAGAAGAGTAGCGATAAGGATATAACATGGCCGACAATATTAAATTAGAAGTGGTTACACCTGAAAAAGCCGTTGTCGATGAGGATGTCCAAATGGTCGTTGCCCCGGGTACCCTGGGTGAATTCGGTGTTCTGTCAGGGCATACGACATTTTTGACGACCCTAAAGGTAGGAATTGTCCGGTATACAGACGCAAACGGCAAAGAACAATTCGTTTTTGTCAGCGGGGGATTTACAGAGGCGCTCCCGGACAAGGTGACCGTGCTGGCCGAGTCAGCGGAACGACGACAGGATATCGACCTGGTACGTGCCAAAGATGCCTTGCAGCGTGCTGAGAAACGGTTGGCTGAGGATAGAGCCAAAGAAGAGATCGACATTGTCAGGGCAAAAGCAGCTCTGGAAAGAGCCGTGCAGCGTATCAAGCTGGCAGGATCCATCTAACATTGTCGGGAGGTGCCTCTCCGGCGTATTTTTGAGATTAGCAAAGCAATAGCAAAATCGAAAAGGGTGAACCTAATCAGGTTTGCCCTTTTTTACTATTTAGCTATAGGCCATAAGCTGTAACTCAACTTTCTGGGTTCAGCGAACACGAAATGAATAATAATATAGAAAAGGGGAACAACCAATTGAACGCAGATAACCGGGTAGAAAATGTCAGCATTATCATCCTGGCGGCCGGCCTGGGCACCCGTATGAAATCGAATATGGCAAAAGTACTGCACAAGATTATAGGGAAGCCCATGATATCTCATGTGCTCGTACCTGCCTGCGACGTTGCAGGAAAGAATGTAATTGTTGTGGTGGGTTACCAGGCTGATCGCGTCAAGGATGCATGTCTGAAGGTGAGTCCCGTATTCTTTGCATTTCAGAAAGAGCAGAGGGGGACCGGCCACGCGGTGTTGTGTGCCATGCCGGAGATTCCTGCGACGACAGAGAATATTATTATTTTATGTGGCGACGTCCCCTTGTTGAAAACCGAGACCATTCGGGCTTTGTTGGATGATCATATCAATGAAAACAGGGATTTGTCTCTGCTGGCCGTGAAACTTGAAGATCCGACCGGTTACGGAAGAGTCGTGATAAATGAAAACCGGGAGTTCACCCGGATAGTGGAGGAGGCTGATGCCACTGCTGCAGAAAAAAACATATCACTTGTAAATTCAGGCATATATTGTGTTTCAAAAGCCTTTCTTTCAGCGTCTTTGCAAAAAATTACCCCGGATAATGCCCAGGGAGAGTTTTATTTGACCGATATCATAGGGGTCGGTTATGCCATGGGTAAGCATATCGGGGTGCTCGTGGGTTCCAACCCGGAGGAGGTCTCAGGGGTTAACACACCTGCTGACTTGAAGGCGGTTGAAACACTCATGGGTGCCCGTTGTTAAAACACTTGACTTTCGTAATGGTCAAATATTATAATAACTTTCAATATATTTGAGGTGAGCTATTGGATAACGATACCATTTTAAAGCAATTTAACGAAATAGAAGATCGGGTTGAATCTTTGATATCACGCTGCAGTTCACTGGAGACGGCCAATTTGGAACTCACAGCAACAGTTGAAAACCTGGAAGCAACGCTTAAAGATAAAGAAACCGCGGAAAACCAGGACGGTGAAATACGGACTTTGATTCGATCCAAGATTGACAATCTATTGGAAAGGTTGGACGGAATAACAGAAGTTGAAAAATAGCAGTTGAAGCAAAGATGATCAAGGAAAGGTAATCACAATATCATTGGATGAGCTTGTAACGATAGAACTTTTCGGACACCCATTTACCTTCAAAGCTGAAAAAGATGTAGAAAAAGCGAAAGAAGTAGCTGATTTCCTTGTTCAGGAAGTCACAAAGGTTGAGAGCCAGATGTCTGACAAATCATCAACCATCAGCAAACAGGCCATCCTGATACTGACGGCCCTCAATATTGCAAATGAATATATGCAATGTAAACAACGGCATACGGATTTGTTAGAAACTGTTTCCGACCGGGCGTCGAACCTTTTAAATGAGTTGACTACGAATCAAACATAATAGGGTGTTAACAAGCATATTTTGATTAGATTGAAAAAGATACCATATGTCATCACATACCTCTCCAGGCTTTGCTGAGTGCAAAATGTTTTGAATATCTTCTGTATTCCAGCCGCGGATGAAAATGGCGCTGATGACACGGCCGGTTAAAAATTAGGGTGTTTCCCCTGCCGTGTTCGTGATTGGAAGACGTTCTTTGACCCAACACTTATTAAATGGGAGCTTTCACTTGTTTTGGTGTGCCGTTCTGCTATCGCAGAAAAGCCTAAAGAAACAACAGGGCGCCCACCTTTAGAATAAGGTTCAAAGACCTACCAACACGACACCGAGGTGGGGGTTCACCTTATATCGGTCTGCCGGACGAACCGTCAGTACGCCTATGTTTCGCATCTCTTTTGATCCATATTCATGCCTTGTTTCATAGAGATTTCCTGCATCAACCAATCTTCTCCAAAAAAATTGTTACACGATTCTATTCAGTATCGAAAACCTGATTTTCTGGGACCGTCGAAGATTCCGCTCCGCGGGAGTCAGATATAATTGGCTATACCGATGTCAATAATGGTTAAAATTCGAAGCACGAATTTCGATATTCGTATTTAGGATTTATTACAGCCGAATATATAAAATGATAAACCCTTACAGGGTATGAACAGTGCCGGACCCTTTGGATCCGGGTATCTACTATGATAATTATTTCCTGGAGATAAATAATGAATACAACCATCATATTGTTTGTTGCATGCGGTTTTGTCGTGGGATTCATGCTCGCGTTTTTGATCAAGGGGAAAATAGCTACACGCAGAATTCAGGCAGCAAAAGAAGAGGCTGTTCTGTTGATAAAGGATGCCAAGAGGCGATCTGCGACCCTTTTGAAAGAGGCTCAACTGGAAGCCAAGGACCGGCTTTTCAAAATGAAGAGCGAATTCGACACTGAAACCAAAGAGACCCGCTCTGATTTGAAAAAAAGAGAGCAACGCCTATTGCACAAAGAGGAAACCATTGAAAAAAAGGTCGAGCAATTTGAAAAGAGGGAACAGGATATTTCCCGGAAAGAAAAGCTCGCTCAGCAAAAGAGCAATGAGGTTGAAAAGCGTGAAAAGGAGTATCATGAGCTTATTGAAGAACAGAAGCAGCAACTTGAAAAAATATCGAGTTTGACGGCAGAGCAGGCAAAAGAACTGCTAATTCGGGCAATGGAGAATGAGGCGCGGCATGAGGGTGCCAAGCTCATCAAGAGGATCGAGAACGAGACCAACGAGCAGGCTGATAAAAAGGCCAAAAAAATCATTGCAACCGCCATCCAGCGCTATGCCGGTGATTATGTTGCCGAACGTACAGTGTCGGTTGTCAACCTGCCCAGCGATGAGATGAAAGGACGTATTATCGGTCGTGAAGGAAGAAACATCCGGGCGCTTGAAGCTGCTACAGGCATCGACCTGATCATTGACGATACGCCCGAGGCCGTGATTCTGTCCGGATTCAATCCGGTGCGGCGGGAGGTCGCTCGACTATCTCTCATGAAATTGATTGCAGATGGTCGTATTCACCCGGCAAGGATCGAAGATGTCGTTAAAAAGATTGAAAAAGAAGTCAGTGTTGCTATTAAGGAGGCTGGCGAACAGGCTGCCTTTGACCTGGGTGTTCATGGCATGCACAGCGAATTGATTAAATACATTGGTCAACTCAAATTTCGGTCGAGCTATGCACAGAATGTATTGCAGCACTCGATTGAAGTCGGGTTTCTGGCCGGAATCATGGCATCCGAACTGGGGCTCAAGGTGAAGTTGGCCAGGCGGATGGGTTTGTTGCATGACATCGGTAAGGCCATCGACCATGAAGTGGAGGGGCCGCATGCCGTGATTGGCTCGAATTTGGCAAAAAAATATGGAGAATCTTCAAGGGTTGTTAACGCCATCGCAGCGCATCACGAAGATGTGCCACCCATCACGGTATATGACTTGCTGGTTCAGGCAGCGGATGGCCTTTCAGGTGCAAGACCCGGGGCAAGGAAGGAGCTGTTGGAGAACTACATCAAGCGACTTGAGGATCTGGAAGGCATTGCCAATTCATTCAAAGGGGTTTCCAATACTTATGCTATTCAGGCCGGGAGAGAGCTGCGGGTCATCGTGGAAAGCGAAAAAATATCGGATGAGGAAACGACGTTGTTGAGCAGGGATATTGTCAAGAAAATTGAAGAGTCACTGACGTTTCCGGGCCAGATAAAGGTGATGGTTATACGGGAGACCAGGGCTATAGAGTATGCGAATAAATAAACAGTGTTAGGTTTTAAGTTTTAGGTTTTAAGCATCGCTATTTGCTAATAGCGTTAAGCTGTCGATCGACCTAAAACCTAACACCTAAAACTTAAAACGGGACATCGTACCAGTATAAATAGGTAGATTAGGTAACATAGTTGCAAAGGAAAGGACGAGGGTAGCAGCAATGAATTTATTAGATGTCCTCGAAGAGCGTGGTTTCATCGAGCAGAAAACACATGAGGAAGAACTCAGGGAGCTTTTCGAAAGTGGTTCCGTGACCGGTTATATCGGGTTCGACCCAACTGCATCGAGCCTTCACATAGGCAGTCTGGTACCGATTATGTCACTTGCCCACATGCAACGGTGCGGACACCGACCCATTGCTCTGGTGGGTGGCGGTACCGGGCTTGTGGGGGATCCCAGTGGAAAGACGGAAATGCGTAAAATCCTGACACTCGAGAAGGTTGAGGAGAATGTGGCCGCCTTGAGGAAGCAGTTGTCAAGGTTTCTCGATTTTACCGATGGCAAAGCACTGATGCTGAACAATGCAGACTGGCTGGTGCATTTGAAATACATCCCCCTTCTGAGGGATATCGGAAAACATTTCAGTGTCAACCGCATGATCAAGACAGAGAGCTGTCGGATGCGGCTTGAATCGGAAGAGGGACTCAGTTTCATTGAATTCAATTATATGGTGCTGCAGGCTTACGACTTCCTGGAACTGTTTTCGAACCATGACTGTAAGCTCCAGATGGGCGGCAGCGATCAATGGGGAAATATCATAGCGGGTATTGATCTCATCAGGAGGGTCAAGCGGGGATCCGGCTACGGGCTTACTTTTCCCTTGATTACAACGAGCAGCGGAGAAAAAATGGGCAAAACAGCAGGTGGTGCTGTATGGCTCGACGCTGAAAGAACCAGCCCATATGAATATTTTCAATACTGGGTCAATGTTGACGATAAAGATGTGGCCAGGTTTCTTGCCCTTTTCACGTTTCTCCCCATGGCGGAGATTAAGGCAACTGAAACGCTGAAAGACGCGGATTTGAATGCAGCAAAATCGATTCTGGCATTTGAAACGACACTTCTGGTTCATGGGGCCATTGAGGCCGAAAAGGCATTACAGGCATCTTTGACCATGTTCGGGAGTCGAGAGATACCCTCACAGATTTTGCCTTCGAGTAAGATTTCCAGGGATGGCAAGGGGGTGCGTGAAGCGACGGTACCAAATTCGACAATTGAATTGCAGGCTCTGAAAGAGGGACTTCCGGCATTCAAGTTGTTTCAGCACGCAGGCCTGGTAAGTTCCGGGGGTGCTGCAAGACGCCTGATCGAACAGGGAGGGGCCTATGTGAATGGTTCAAGGGTAACCTCGTTTGATCAAATGATTACGGATGAGGATCTCAATCAAAATGAAAT
>QMMS01000075.1 GCA_003647375.1 Deltaproteobacteria bacterium | reverse complement strand
TTTTGTGGATCGTATTTCTGCATGAAAGGATTCCCACGCTCGTCAATCAGAATTCCCCCCTCTCCTCGAACGGCTTCAGAGATAAGAAAGTTCTTTGCGTCCGGGTGATAAAGACAGGTTGGGTGAAACTGGACAAATTCCAGGTTCGCCAGGGTAGCGCCTGCGCGGTAGGCCATGGCGATGCCATCCCCGGTCGCCACGTCCGGGTTGCTGGTGTAAAGATACACCTTTCCGACACCGCCGGTGGCGATTAGCGTGATGTTAGCGCTGATCGAGATCACACGACCCGTTGTTTTATCGAGGACATAGGCGCCGCAGCAGTAATCTTCGTGCGCGGTTGTAATGAGACCTCTTTTCATACTGGTGGAGAGGGTGATGAGATCGATAGCAATATGATTTTCAAATAATGTTATGTTATCATGGTGTTGCAGGTGTGAGACAAGAACACGCTCAATTTCCTTGCCCGTCATGTCTTGAGCGTGGACGATTCTGTTCTGAGAATGACCCCCTTCACGCCCTAAATCGAGCTGGTTTGAGGTGTCATGAGAGTGCGTTTTTTTTCTGACATTGAATTTAACACCGAGCTCAATCAGTTCATTGATACGGTCCGGTCCATTTTTAACCACGGTTTCGACGACATCCGGGTTACATAGCCCGTCTCCTGAGGCCAGGGTATCCTTGATATGAAGATCAAAGGAGTCAAGTTCATCAAAAACGGATGCAATACCCCCTTGGGCAAGGCTGGTGTTGCTGTCCATTACTTTTTTTTTCGTGATGACTGCGACAGATCCGAAACCGGCAACTTTCAGAGCAAAAGTCAGGCCCGCAATGCCACTGCCGATGACCAGGAAATCATAGGAATGTTTCATCCAACATCTCGTTTTTATATGGTTTTATATGTATTTGTCACAACAGGGATGATTGACGTTTTTGTCTTTTGGAGCTGAATCCCAAGAGGAAGCCAAACAGGAGAACCACGGCGCCGCCAAGGAACCACCGTATGTTTTGCTTTTTCAGGGTGCCGGTCAATTCTTGATCGAGCTTATTGGCCTTCTGGGTCTGCGTTGAGAGTTGTTCAACGGTCTTATCATGCCTGGTTTTGAGCTTCAAGAAACCAGCGGCATCCTTTTTCAGCTTTTCATAAGACTGTTTTGTCTTTGCCAACGCTTGTCGGGTTTTCTTCAGGTCTGTCGCAAGTCCCACCTTGTCGGTTTCGAGCTGTCGGCTGGTTCTTTGCACAGCTTCCAGCTCTGTTTTCAACCCTTCGAGCGCTTGACTGACGTCTTTGATTCTTATCCGACAGGGAACTTCCGCTGAAAGGTATCGCTTGAGAACCCATCCCTCCCTACCACTCTGAAGGCTTACTTTAGCCCACTCTCCCTCGGGTTGAAGAAATGTCACCGGTTGACCGCTGTTCAGGAGAGATAAAATTTTTCGATCATTTCCAGGACCTGTTCGAAATGTAATTTGCATTTTGTCCGTCACATACCGGGTTTCGGCATGTGCCATGGTTGTAAAAAAGAGAATGACGGCTCCCGTGATAAGTAGACGACATATTGATTGTTTCATAAGAAGTTGTCTCCAAAATGAGTGGCAACAATAGAGAATATGAGTAGTGTTGCCGGCTTGTAAAGTCTAATTTTGATATTATGTTAACGGTTAATGGCTATTTTGTGTTGAACAATCGGATCTGTCAATAAATTCTTTTATTACCTCAAGACATATGATAATTTAATACGTCCATCTTAATGTTAAGTGTTTTCGGAGAACGAACCGGAAATACTGTATTGTAAAAGGGATTTCTTCATTCATGATAGTATTTGACCTGCAGTGTGAGAAAGGGCATGCTTTCGAAGGTTGGTTCGAAGACAGCCATGCCTATGATTCTCAAAAAAAGAAAGGGCTTATTACGTGTCCGTCATGTAGCAGTACCGCTATTTCTAAACTTCCCTCCACGTTTGCTATCAAAGGTTCCCAATCACTGGCGAACCCGATGGACCAGCAGATCGATTTAAAGAAAATGAGTAACGAAATCAGCGACTATGTAAATAAAAACTTTGATAATGTGGGATGTGAATTTACCAAAGAAGCGCTGAAAATGCACTACGGTGTTACAGAATCTCGAAATATCAGAGGTGTCAGCACAAAGGAAGAAGAAAAGATTTTAACAAAAGAAGGCATTCAATTTTTTAAAGTACCGGTTGCCATGCCGGCCGATCCGGATTCAGAAGATTCCTGATTGGAATTCTTGTTGAGGACCCTGTTTCTGCCCATAAAAACAGTTTTTTTGTTTCACCTATTCTGCAACAATAAATACATCCTTGAAACCGTGATGGATAAGGGCTTTTTCATATTCGACGGCTTGCTCTAGAGAAGACGTTTTACCCACACGAACCCGGTAAAGCGTTTCCAGCCCATTATCATATTCGGAGACATGTGCGTTTTTGTAGGTTTGATCCAAGTTTTCTTTCAATCGAAGGGCGTTTTGCTTGTCACTGAACGCGCCGATTTGAAATGTAAAATTTCCTTTGTAGTAGTCCACAGGCTTGTGTTCGGATTTTTCTTTACTCATGGGTGTTTGTCGATTTTTCGGTTCCAAAGCAACGATGGCAACAGGTGCCGTTCCTGATGTTGCGATATCGATTTTTTTAGCTGCCGTGTAAGAAAGGTCGATAATTCGGCCTTGTATAAAAGGCCCCCTGTCATTAATTCTCACCGTGACCTCGGTGCCGTTATCGAGATTTTTGACGTGTACATAGGTTCCAAGGGGCAGCGTCTTATGTGCTGCTGTCATGGCATACATATCGTAGGTCTCGCCGTTGGATGTTTTCCTTCCATGAAATTTCTTGCCATACCAGGATGCGATACCACGCTGTTGAAACCCTTTGGCATGCGATACCGGCTGGTACCACTTGCCGGCAACTCTATACGGCTTGGGCTTTCCAGGGGCTTGGGTTGGTGCCTTTGGTGTTGTGGTACACCCGGTCACGATAAAAACGGCCAACCATCCTATCCAGAAAAGATGGTTGGCTGTTTTTAAGCGGTATGCGTGTTTTTTCCCCCACATAGGCGGTTATTCCATGGATAGTGATAATACATCTTTCATTTTATCGACAAAATGAAAACGGATTTCCTTTTGAACTTTTTTTGGAATATCCACAAGGTCTTTTTCATTTGAAAGCGGCATGATCAGCGTTTTTATTCCGGATCTATGCGCGGCCAGAACCTTTTCCTTGATACCGCCCACCGGCAGCACCTGTCCCCGCAGGGTAATTTCGCCTGTCATGGCAAGGTTTTTATGGATGATTTTATTCGTCAGCAACGATGTCAGGGCGGTCAGCATGGTTACGCCTGCGGAAGGGCCATCTTTTGGTATGGCGCCTGCCGGAACATGAATGTGAATGTCACTTTTTTCAAAAAAGTCTTCCTCAATTCCCAGGGAGTTGGCATTTGCTCGTATAAAACTCAGGGCTGTTGTTGCTGATTCCTTCATGACATCACCGAGCTGACCCGTCAGTGTAAGTCCTTTTTGACCTTTCATGGCAGTGGCCTCGATAAAAAGTAGCTCGCCACCGAACGGTGTCCATGCCAGTCCCATGGCGATTCCGGGTGTCGATATTCTTGCTTTTATCTCTGAAGTAAATCGGACAGGACCGAGGAATTTTGGAATGTTGACGACTTTAATAGAGGCGGGCCGGCTCTCTCCCTCTGCAATTTTGCTGGCTACGCCCCGGCAGATGGTGGCAATTTCCCGCTCAAGATTTCTCAGCCCAGCCTCTCTTGTATATCCGGTGGCAATCAGCTTGACAGCACCCTTGGTAAAGGAGATCTGATCTGACTTTAGGCCATGCTCTCTTCGTTGTCTGGGAATAAGGTGTCTATTTGCAATCTTTGTTTTTTCATCCAGGGTGTATCCAAGAAGTTGAAGGACTTCCATTCTATCCCGTAACGCCGGTGGGACGGTGTCGAGGATATTGGCTGTAGTGATGAACATAACGCTGGACAGGTCAAATGGAACATCAAGGTAATGATCTGAAAAAGAAAAATTTTGCTCCGGATCAAGCACCTCCAGCAACGCCGATGAAGGGTCGCCGCGAAAATCACTCCCGACCTTGTCAATTTCATCCAGCATAAAGACCGGATTGTTAGAGCCTGCTCTTCGGATGCCTTGAATAATTCGACCTGGCAGGGCACCGATATAGGTTCGGCGGTGTCCCCGGATCTCCGCTTCATCCCGAACTCCACCCAAAGAAAGACGGATGAACTTGCGCCCCAAAGATTTGGCAATAGAGTTGCCCAGAGATGTTTTTCCGGTTCCCGGCGGGCCGGAAAAACAAAGTATGGGACCCTTGGAGTCAGGCTTTAGTTTACGGACGGCCAAATATTCGATGATACGATTCTTGGCTTTTTCCAATCCGAAATGATCTTCATCAAGGATCTTGCGCGCTTTTTTTATATTCAGATTATCTTTGGTGCTCTCTTGCCATGGCAGGGATGTCATCCAGTCGAGATAGGTGGAGGCTACCGTGTACTCGGCCGATGAAGGGTGCATCCTGGACAATCGTTTGAGTTCTCGCTCGGCCTCCTTTTTTGCTTCATCAGGAAGACCCTTTTCCAATATCTTCGTCTGATATTCTTCGACTTCAACCTTAGAATCATCTTGTTCACCCAATTCTTCTTTGATGGCTTTTAGCTGCTGTCGTAGATAATACTGTCTTTGGCTTTTATCCATGTCGACCTTAACCTGGGACTGTATTTTATTCCCAAGCTCAAGAATTTCCAATTGATGGTTAATCAGCCTGGTAACGTTCTTTAAGCGTTTTTTGACATCGTCGATTTCAAGAACTGTCTGTTTTTCTTCGACAGAGGCATTGATGCTGGAGGTTACCATGTTTGATAAAATACCCGGTTCTTGAATCGATTTTGCCATGGCGCTGATTTCCTGGGGAAGAGCCGGCGAGAGTTCGACTACTTTTGTAAAGAGATTGATGATATTGGTCATCAATGCTTCGGTTTGCGTGTCGTCGGTTTCTTTTTCCAGGAGATGCTCTAACTTTCCCATCAAGTAGGGCTTATCTTCCAGGTAAGTTTTTATCTTAAAACGGCCGAGCCCCTGCACGAGAATCTGAGATTTATTGTCTTCTGTTTTTGCCATTTTGAGAATGAGGGCGCTGGTACCGATACTGTATAGGTTCTCCGTGGAAGAGTTTTCTTCCCCGGGAGGGGTTTTTGATACCAAAAGGCCAATGATACGATTGTTTGACATGGCTTCATCGATCAATTGAACCGATTCTTCCTGCATAACCACCAGGGGCAGGACCATTTTCGGGAAAAGAACGGTGTCGAATAACGGCAGAATCGGCAACTGCTCAGGGAGCCCTTTTAGATCGACGTCAAGGTTTGGTTTTTGGTCAGTCATTATTAACCCTCCAGTTTGACCATTCGAACTTCCAGAAAACCATTGGTATAAGATGTTGATACAATTTCAGTGTCGATGGGTACCGGGAGATAAAGCACTCTTTCAAAACTACCGTACTGAATTTCTGCAAGACGGTAAGTGGCGTTGTCAATACGCGGGAGCTCCGAGCGTTTCCCCGTAAGTTTTATGGCCCTGTGACTGACCTCTACGGCCAGGTTTTCTATATCAACGCCCGCGACCTCAGCTCGAACAATAATTTCTTCTTCGGTTTCGTAGATATCAATCTGGGGATACCAGGTGCGTTCATTAAGGGAAAATGTAGGATTCATGGAGCGAAAAACATCTTCGATAGATCTCTCGATTTTTGAATGAAGCTTATCAACATCATTACAAAAGCGTATTTTTATATAGTCCATATCCGGCTCCTGTTTACCGTTTGCAAGGCGGCTTTTCCCTAAGATGAGCGTTTCCTATAAAATATTTGGGAATTGAACACTCCCGGAAGTCAAACCGCTCAGATTTGGTTTAATAGCTTATATAATTAACAGTAACCCGGATATTTGTAAAGTAAAGATAGAATTTGCGCTTTATGAGTTAGTTACCTATGATTGTGTGATGGCAGATTACCAAAAGGATTCTCGCAGAGGGACCATTTCTCTGCAGTATTTCATCTACTTTGCGGTTTTAGGTGTTTTCCTGCCCTATTTCAACTTATACTGCCATCACCTCGGATTTAGCGGTATTCAAATCGGTGCGTTGTCTTCCATGCGGTCTATTCTTCTGTTAATTTTTGCGATCTTGTGGAGTGGCATTGCAGACCGGTATCAAATTAGAAAACCCATTTTTGTCGGTTGCAGTTGTGCCGGCACCATTGTCTGGGGATTCTATTTTTTCCACGATAAATTTTTAATGGTATTGATAATAACAGGTGTTTATTCAATTTTTAATGCGCCGATCATATCGTTTCTGGAGGCGATGACCATTGAGGTTCTGGGCAAGGAAAAAAGCAGCTATGGTATTATCAGAGCCTGGGGTTCCATTGCTTTTATCGTCGTAGCCCTGTTCATGGGCTATCTCATTGATGCGCTTTCGATCCGAATCATTCTGATGGTTGTTTTTATTGGGTCTATTCTCCAGACCGGTTTTTCCCTGCGAATGCCCCATACGCGTAAGGCCAGGACGGACGACTTCCAGTTAAACGCCGGCCTTTTCTTTCGAAAACGCGTGGTTGTTTTTTTATTGTGCGCATTTTTGATGTTGATGAGCCATGGCAGCTATTATGGATTCTTTTCGATACATCTTGAAAATCTGGGCTATGACAGCACGTTTATAGGGATGGCCTGGGCGTTGGCCTCCATTGCTGAGATAATGGTCATGGTCCGCTCAAGGTGGATTTTCAATAAACTGTCATACGAAAATGTTCTGATTTTTTCTTTTGTGGTGGCAACGATTAGGTGGTTCTTGTCCGGTGTTGCCATATCCCCATATTGGATTTTACTGCTACAGATTACCCATTGTGTGACATATGGATTGTTCCATATGGCAAGTATTCTTTATATGGATTCGCTATCACCCGATGACACAAAAACGTTTGGCCAGGCGGTGAATAATGCGACGACTTATGGGCTGGGACTAATGGCCGGGTTTTTTGTCAGTGGCTTTTTATATGAGCACACCAGCGCGGTGGTCATGTTTTTCGCCAGCGGTCTGCTCTCAATGGCCGCGGGACTGATATTTGCGGGATATACGATAGGCTTTGAAAGGGGTAACAACAATCGCATTTAAGAAAGCATGGATTTCTATTTTTCAATTTCATTTCTTAAATGTCAGATTATGGACAGACAGTAATGATAATCAATCAGACCAGAAATTTTTTGCCAGTTCTCGCCGTTTTTTCCACAAATCGCCTTTATCCGTGAAATTGGCAATACCGGCAAATTGATCGGCGTCTGCTACCTCCCAGGCGCCGTTTACCGCTCCGCTCAAACCCGCCGAAAGCATTTCGAATCCCTGGGCGGTATAGAGATCGGTTTCGCAGCCGCGATTTACTATATATTTTAGCTGCCGGCATGCCTGCTGGTTTTTGGACTTGAGTACTTCAAGCAGGGCATCCACTTCGGCGTCAAGCTGGTCGTTTGGAACGACACGGTTCCACAAATTCCACTCCACAGCTCGTCCGGCAGGCATGAGCGCACCGATAATGTTGATTTCTTTCGTGCGCCGCTTACCGATGTATTTTGCCATTCGGGTAGTACCTCCCCAGCCCGGGGTAATTCCGCTGTCCACTTCCGGCATTCCCCAGACAGCCCGTTCTGTGGCGATGACAAAATCGCACGCCATTGTAATTTCCAGACCGCCGCCTACGGCAAATCCATCAACCGCCGAAATCGTCATTTTGTCGAGTTCTTCTATAGAATTTGCCATATCCTGATAAATCCGTACCCGACGCAGAACACCGTTTGCTCCCTGGTTGGGATTTCCATGTTCATCCTCAATCCATTTAACCATTTCGGTAATGTCATCCCCGGCACAGAATGTATCCCCTGCACCCTTGATCACAACGAATTTTATTTCAGTGGATTTTTTAATGGTCTGAATGGCATCGACCAGCATGTCGGAAAGTTCAATACTCAGCGCATTGCGAGCTTCCGGTCTGTTCAGGGTAATGCGTGCCGTCTCTCCTTCAATGGATAGAAGTAATGGTTTTTCGGCCATAATAATGATCTCCTTGGTTTGATCTATTGGTTTATGCAACTATAGGGTTGAGTCTCTCCGCTCTTTCCATCGCGATTAAAACATTTCGGTGAAATAGATCATAAGGAACATCGGTGTTAAGGTGACCGAACATATCTTTATATCCATTTTCTGTCAGTTTACATAAATTTGGCAAATAGAAAGAATCTCCCCAAGCTTTTATTTTCTTTTGAAAATGAGTGGTCAGTTTCGTCACTAAGGGAGATTTAAGGTGCTTCTTATTCCAAGGGCAGGATTCTTGGCATATCTCACAATCTCCTATTCTATTTTCCATAATCAGCTTCAAGCTTTCAGGTATTTTATCATTCTGTAATAGAAAGGACATACATTTTTTAACATTCAGAACATGGGGTTTATTGAGCGCCGCTAAAGGGCAGGCTGTTTGACATTTATCGCAATTGCGGCATTTGTCGGATTCTTCAATGGTATTATGTTCTAAATCGGCATCTGTTATAATTCCTCCAAGCGCTAAAAACGTCCCAAACTTTTTGGAGATTAACAGCGAATGCTTGCCTTGCCATCCCAGGCCTGCACGTATTGCAGCAAGCTTTAATGGAAGAATAGAGCCGTCTTCTAAAGTGCCATCACAAATTTTGGCTTGATATCCTTTTTGCCTTAAAAAGTCGGCTATGGGTGCAAGTGGTTTCACGACATCAAGAAAGAAACCTGAAAGGTAAAGCCTGCTCGTTCGACCATACCAAACGTTTTCCCAATCTGGTAAGGTTACTCCGCCGATATAGATACCCGCAATAATAATAGACCTTGCGTTTGACAGGGTCAGTTTCGGATCTCGTCTTTGATGATGATTTAATGCATAGCCTGTAAATTTGGACGCATCTGCAAATCCCACAGTGTCGATACCTGCGGAGTCGGAAAGGCTCCTTATCTTTTCAGAAAGCAAATGTTTTTCCATTTTCTCCTCATGAAATGTTCAGGCTAACCCGGAAATTTCACAAACAGAGGATGCCTCGTCAAGTTTCATGAAATGTTCGGGCTAATCGTTTTTGCCTGGCAAAACCAGGTGGCGTATCCAATGAAGCAGACTGTTTTTTCCAAGAAGAACGCGATCAAAGCGATCAAACTCTTGAAACAGTTTCTCCGGGTTTTCGAAAAAATGGGCCCTTGTAACCATTTTTTTATTAGGATCGAGGCGCTTGACGATTCTGGCAGGATTGCCCGCCGAAATACAACCCGGTGGAATGTCGCTTACCACCACGGAGCCGGCTCCGACGATGCTGTTTTCTCCAATAGAGACACCTTTGCAAACGATGGCACCCTCCCCCACCCAGACATTATCCGCAATGTCGACAGGAGCCGTTTTCCCCATTGTAGTCCGGTTATAGATGTCATGCCAGTCTGAATCGGCAATATAGGAGTTGCTTGCAATCATACAATTGTCGCCGATATTGATGCGTTCTGCAGATCCGATACGGACCCCGGGGCAGATCATGCAGTGGTTTCCCATGTGGATGGATCCTTTGTCAGCGCTATTCGACCATACGGAAATCCGGATTATGTTATCCGAAGAAGCTATCAGGGTCGCGTACTTTCCAATATGAATAGGTGTGCCGAAAATTTTGACATGCCAGGGCTTCATAAACGTAAAGCCCGCTCCCAGGGAGGATAATTGTGGTTTGATGAAGTGTTTTACATATAGATCCTGAATCCGCGTGTGGAGTTTTTTTAAATAATAGGGTCTGTGGTCTTTTCTCATTTAGGTAGCTGAATAAACGGAAGTGTGTTCCAGAAACGATGATTGAACAGATGGCTGGCCGGTGTCAGCTGGTATATTGCATCGGCAGCCATAAGGACAACGGCGTTGCTCCAGGCGATTTTATCCTCAGGCCAGGTAATGATATCGGGGTAGGTAAATCCGCACCAATAGGAACCATCATCGAATTTTCTGTCGCAAATCCAATTGAACACGATCCGTGAAAGCTCGACATTACCCATGGCGGTCAGCGCCAGGGACAACTCGGAGGTTTCGGCAATTGTTACCCAGGGCTCGTCGGATACGCACTTAACACCCTGGTCCCTGATGACAAACTTTTTCCAATAGGCGTCAATTCGTTTCTGTGCTTCGTCGCCGGTGATGCAGCCTGAAAGTATGGGGTAAAACCAGTCCATGGAAAATCGGGATTTGGCTATATTGAACAGATAGGTCTTATTCTTGATAGCGTCGCCTAATCTGAGCAATGCTGATTGCCAATCCGGCATTGAACGGCCCAGTACATTGGCAATATGTAGTGCACATTTAAGGCTCATGAAGATTGAACTGGCGCCTGTGAGAAGGGCCATTTTGTCGACTTTCTCTTCAGGGCTGATGGCCCAGTAAATATCACCGTTGGGTGTTTGGAGACTGAGTGCGAACGCAATGCCGCCACACATGGGTTGCCACAGGGTGTTCAGAAATGCTGTGTCGCCGGTCATGAGAAAATAATGAAACAGGCCGACAGCCAGATAGGAGGACATGTTGCTTTCCCTGGTTCTATCTTCAGGAATGCTGTTGATATAGGATGAGTACCAGCTGCCGTCCTTTAGTTGCATGTCTGCCAGCCATCGATAAGCCTGTCTCGCTTCCTCAAAATGGCCCCCGATGGAAAGTCCAATCGCCGCCTCAACGTGGTCCCAGGGATCTGTTTTAGCGCCGGGGTTCCATGGAATTTCGCCGTTTTTTCTCTGAGTTTTGGCGATTAATGTTGTAATCGCTTCAATATCAAAGGCCGATTCTGCCTGTTTTTTATATGCATTTAAATTCATTTGAGTCCAAAGCGTTGAAGGTGATTATCCTTGTACAAAATTTTAACATATACTTTTAAATCATTGTTCACGCAAGCAAAATTTGCTTTATCCATTGTTGAAAAAGTGCTATTTAAAGCAGACAGTGCCTTTTCAGAGGCAATCCAAGTTGTTAGAAACGCGTATTTTGAATGACGCAACTTTACTAAACCCCAAGGTCGGGGTAAAGTGAGCTTAATACCCTATCATTAAAGATGGACAAAATGAATCAAACAACCGGAAAATCAAAACTTCTCAGACGGATATGGGGGTTATTTCCCTGGGCTATTGTCCTGTGTATAGCCGTCTTCATTTTCAGTCTCTACCAAGACATCCGAACGGAGCGTTCGAGACTGGAAAAAGCCAAACAGGAAGCGATCAGAAAGGACATTCCTTCTGTCAGGGTCATTACCTTAACAGCTATACCCAGACGCCTGGAAGATACGATTAAACTCCCGGGATATGTTGAACCCGGAGAAGATCTTTGGGTAAAAACGGAGGTTTCCGGGCAGGTTGTTCAGATCCTGACAAAAGAAGGGGCACAGGTCACGCGAGGCCAGGTCCTCGCGAAGCTGGATGATCGTGATTACAGGTCCCGACTTGCCCGCATAGAAGCGAACCATCGGCTGGCCAAACTGGAATACGACCGAATCTATTCCCTGGATAAAAAGAAGATTACCGCGGCAAGCAGACTCGATGAAATCGAAGCCAGACTGAACGATGTCTCTGCTCAGCAGAAAGAAGCCAAACTGGCTTTGAACAGAACCCGGATTTCGGCTCCCATAAAGGGGCAGGTCAATGAGATCATCGCCAAGCAGGGTAGCTTTCTCGGTGTGGGAGATCCGGTGGCGCAAATACTTCGTCTATCAGACGTAAAAGTAACCGTGGGCATACCCGAAAGCGACGTCGCCTTTTTTCTCGATCTGAATGAAGCGACGGTGATTATCGACGCCCTCGAAAAAAGGCGCATAACAGGAAAAAAGGTTTTCCTGTCCAGGCAACCCAGGAACCTGGCACGTCTGTTCGATCTCGAACTGGAAATCCCCAATACGGACGGCCATATTCTGCCGGGCATGTTTGCCCGTGTTGAGCTCATAAGAGCTGTGCATGAAAATGCACTGGTGATACCACTGTATGCGGTCATCAATCAGGGTGACGAGCAGTTTGTCTATATAGAAAATGACGGTTCAGCCAAAAAAACACCGGTTGTATTGGGGCAGCTGGTTGACTGGCAGGTTCACATCACTTCCGGGATATCGGCAAACGATAAGGTTATCGTCGTGGGACATCGGCTTTTAAATGATGGTCAGCCCATTGAAGTCATAAAGAATGTTTTGGATGTGCGGGAGATACTGGCTTTATGATTGTTTCCGATCTGGCTGTCAAGAAAAGAACCAGCGTGATGGTGCTGGCACTCATGATTCTCGTCTTCGGACCGCTGTCTTATTTTTCCCTGCCAAGAGAATCAGCCCCGGACATCACAATCCCTTTCGTGTTTATCATGACAGATTATGCCGGTGTTGCACCGGAAGATATTGAGAGCGCCATAACCATACCCATCGAAAAAAAGCTCAAAGGTCTTGAAGGGGTGAAAAAAATTGAATCCTCCAGTACCGAGGGGAAGAGCTCTATCATAATTGAATTTGTCGCGGGGACGGATATCGATGATGTTCTGCCTAAGACAAAGGACAAAGTGGATCTGGCCAAAGCCGAATTGCCTCAGGACCTGGAAGATGACCCTGAGGTGATGGAAATCAACATATCCGAACTTCCCATCGTTGTTTTTTCCCTGTCCGGAACCTGCGGTCTCAAGTGCCTGAAAGAAATTGCCGAAGACCTTGAAGAGGAGTTCGAGTCCATACCCGGCGTACTTGAAGTGGATGTTACCGGTGGTTTGGAAAGGGAAATAAGGGTTGAGCCCTACCCGGACAAGCTCGCTTATTTCGGTCTGCCCATTCTAATGCTTCAGGATGTTATCGCACAGGAAAATCAGAATGTGTCCGGCGGCGCTATCAGAATGGGAGATGGCCGTTTCCAGTTGAGAGTACCGGGAGAATTCAGAACGCCGGATGAGATTTATGGATTGATCGTTGGTGTACATGATGGTCAGCCGGTTTATCTCAGAGATGTCGCGCGCGTGGTGGACGGATTCAAGGATGAAGAGGGTCGTTCAAGATTGAACGGGCAGGAGGCTGTCAACATACAGATAAAAAAACGCGCCGGTGAGAATATTTTGGGTATTACGGACAAGGTGTCGGACATTGTCGATGAGAAAAGGCATACCTGGCCCACCGGAACGGAAATCACCAAGCTCATGGACCAGGCCAAAGATATCCGGATCATGGTGTCCGATCTGGAGAATAATATCATTACAGGTCTGATTCTTGTCATTGTCGTGTTGTTATTTTTCCTGGGAGTCCGGAATGCTTTTCTGGTAAGCATGGCAATTCCCTTTTCAATGTTTATCTCCTTTGTGTTGTTGGGTGCCCTCGGCATCACGTTGAACATGGTTGTCCTGTTTTCATTGACCCTGGCGCTGGGAATGCTGGTGGACAACGCCATCGTAATTGTTGAAAATATTTATCGGTATATGGAGCAGGGGGTACCGAGAATACAGGCCGCCATGAAAGCAACGAGTGAGGTGGCACAACCCGTCATAGCATCTACACTGACAACGCTGGCTGCTTTTTTCCCGCTGATTTTCTGGCCGGGCATCATGGGTGAATTTATGTCTTATCTGCCCAAAACGGTTATGGTTACGCTGGCCTCTTCTCTTTTTGTTGCCATGGTCATCAATCCTGCACTAGCGGCCATATTCCTGAAGTTGCCTTTTGGTCACCCATTTGCAAAGAAACGAGCTACGGCAGAAGATATCGAACAGGCCGGGGAGGCGCCAATTGCGATCCGGGGCCCCCTGCTCAAGGGATATCGCAGACTCCTGGAAGGCGCGCTAAACCATCGACTGGCCGTTCTCTTGATGGCTCTTCTGGCTGTTGTGGCTATGACCATGATCTGGATGTATCGAATCGGTCTGGAAAAGCCTGTCGAGTTTTTCCCCAATATAGAGCCGAACAGTATATACGTTAACCTGGATGTCTCAGAAGGTGCGGATATTAATTTTTCCGATCGTATTTCCAGGCAGGTGGAAGCCGCCATCTGCAACGGCGCTGAACAGTCAATCATCGAGGCTCATATAGATCCTGCCGAGTGTTATTATGCCGATACGGAGAAAAAAAACCATACGCTTCGGGGTGGCAGGCAATACACCGGCTTGACGGATCTGGCAAATGTGAAGGACATTTATTCCCGAACGGTTGCGGTGATCGGTGGAAGCTCCATGTTTGAAAGCACCTCGCCCAATCATATTGGTGTCCAGTTTCATGATCTGGAAGAACGTCCGGAGTCCTCTTTTATAACGGTGGAAGAGATCAGAAAACGGATCAAAGATATTCCGGGAGCCAAAATAACCATCTCCGTCCAGGAGGAAGGCCCGCCCACCGGAGCGCCCATCAATATCGAAATTTCCGGGGACAACTTCGCCGTTCTCGGACGCATATCCCGGGAGGTCACGAGAGTATTGGGAAAAATTCCTTTTGTGCAGGATATTCAGGATGATTTTGTTTCCGGATCACCGACTGTAAGCGTTCGGGTCGACCGCCAGAAGGCTTCGTTGCTGGGTTTGTCTACCGAGGTCATCGGGTTTGTTTTGAAAGTCGCTTTCAATGGAACAAAAGTATCCACCTATCGCGAGGGGGATGAGGATTTCGATATTACGGTTCAATTGTCGGAAGCAGACAGAAAGTCGACAGACATCCTTCGTGAGCTCCTTATTCCCACGGGCAATGGGCTCATTCCGTTGAGTACGATTGCAAGCTTTGAAGTGACCGGAGGATTGGGGCAGATCAACCGCGTGAATCATGAACGGGTTGTCACGGTAAAGGCCGATGTTGATGAAACGCATATTCCAGGCCCGGTGGTGAGGGCACAGGCTGAAAAATATATGTCAAACATCAGTTTGCCGCCGGGGTATAAGATGCGATTTACCGGAGAACAGGAAGAACAGGAACAGGCGGAAGCCTTTTTGACAAAAGCGTTTGCAGCGGCTCTTTTTCTCATCATGCTCATTCTGGTTACACAGTTCAATTCGATTGCCCAGCCGCTGATTATCCTGACATCGGTTATTCTCTCGCTAGGGGGTGTTTTCCTGGGGCTTGCGGTGATGGAGTATCCCTTCGGTATCATCATGACAGGTGTCGGTGTCATTTCACTGGCAGGCGTCGTTGTCAACAATGCCATCGTGCTGATCGATTATACCAATCGGCTGAACAAGAGAGGGATGCCGTTTAAAGAGGCCATCATTGCTGCGGGATGTACACGCCTAAGGCCCGTATTGTTGACTGCAATAACCACGATCCTCGGACTTTTGCCGATGGTTACAGGGATATCATACGATTTTCACGAGATGAAAATGTCGTGGATCAGCGCATCGACACAGTGGTGGAGTTCCATGGCCAGTGCGGTTATCTTTGGCCTGGCGCTTGCCACATTATTGACGCTCCTGGTGGTTCCAACCCTTTATGCGCTGGTTTACACGAGCAGCCAGACCATGACTTCTACGATTAAATGGATACAAAAAGCCTACTGGAAGCCCTTTTACCGAATAACAGGCTTGTCTGAAGAAGAGGAATAATATTTTAGCCCACCACAAAATAGGCGGATAAACCTTTCGTCAAAAGCGACATAGTCGTGCATTGTAGATACCTGGCCCAAATGACCAGGTTTTCTTGCTGGAATAAAGTTGTTCATAAGTTTTTGGGGGGGAGGGGGTATTATGGCCGAAAAAATTTCATTTCACACGGATAAGGCAGCAGAACTGGGGGGGCCGTATTCACAGGCGGTAATCTATAAGGACATGATATATATATCCGGGCAGGGTGCGGTTGACCCTTCAACCAATCAATTGACAACCGGCACCATTGAAAATGAAGCAAGGCTGGCCTTGGAGAATATTAAAATCATCATGGAATCAGCCGGATCTTCACTTGATAAAATT
>QMMS01000074.1 GCA_003647375.1 Deltaproteobacteria bacterium | reverse complement strand
TGGGGTGTCATGCGATGCCCTGCCTCCTTCATCTGTTTGACCAGTGGATCGATCATGGTGTACGAATTCGTCAACATCGGTATCCGGGTTGTTGATGGGGTGCATCCATTACTAAGAACGATTATTTCTAAATAATAAGTCTCTTGTTTGCCACCGGGAAGATAGGATGTCAAGCAATAAAATCCTTTGGAATTATTTTTTTAATCCCATATTCTTAAAATTTGAAACGCTCATCTTAGGCAAATTTAAATTGAGGACGCAATGCCAGGGCAGGACGATCTATTGGAAAAACAACTCGTCAGGGTTAAACATGATCCGACGAGATCAACTGTTTAAGGAACGACACACCAAAACATGAGGCAAGGATATTAATTACGCCCGAATCAAGCCGGCGGTCATTATCTGATAAGGTGTTACAAGGAAATTCACGCCAATTTCTGTCCACGGACAATTCCGGTTCCGGTTCTTCGGAGAGAGTCAATGGCCAAAGCGAACAGGCCTTTGGCTTTAAATCCACCGGAGATATCCGGAGATCAAGCGCCACCGAATGGAGTACACAAAGTGTTTCACCCGCAGCTTTTGTATAGGTAAAGATACAGGATTCATCCTCATTGGCGTCGATGCAATAGGTTGCATCGTCACATTCTTCAAACACATTTTTAAATCCGTGGCCATTTTTAATGCCGTCGGTATAATGTGCGATTATCGGAAAACACCCCACAATTCTTTTAAGTTCTGACTGCGTTACATGCGGGATGTACCTGGAGCAGCATGAAGAACCGTTTCTGCATGCCCCGGGGTGGCATTTATGACGAAGGGTCTGAAGAGCTGCGCGGTCGACTCGTATGCCATGGATAATCGGCTTGGGATCTCTGCTCATAGGGTGCCTATCCTTTTGTTAGTGCCTGTCCAGAAATGAGGATTTTTTCGTGAGATCATGGCGTCCAACGCCGATATCGCGGAAAAAGACCATTTGTGGATGGGCACTAGTTAGAATCGATACACAGTAGGCCTGCAATTCTTGTCAATGTCGATACCGATGGTATCTCCGGTTTTGAATCCAAGTGCCTGGAATCTCTTGACCACCTCTTCGTATCTGTCCACATGCCAGTAGACGCTCCACAAGGGATTTCGAACCGTATCGATACCGTAGGCATCGTGGCTGCAGAAATTGAAACGGATCTTCTCCTTGGCAAGCAACGTATCGGCTTCTGAAATAAAACAATCCGTAGCATAGAGATTATTCCGAAGGGCCTTGAACAATCGGTTCTGCTCTTCCGGCGTCTCATCCAGATAATGGTTAGCCACCTGATAGAGATCTTCCGGCGCCTTGAGGCACAGCCCGAGAATGCCGAAACGTTGGTGCATAAGAGCAAATTTTTCCATCTCATTCTCAACATTTTCGATTATGGCAAGCACATCCTCAATCTGCCACGCTTCATTTTCCCAGTCATGGTAAAGTTTCTCACATCCGCTGATGATTTGCAGGTAGAACACCCTCATATCAATCACGTATATAGGCCGTTCACGGTAACTTCTGCGGATCCGACAACGGCGGACCCCATCCAGAACCACTGACCGTTCCACTTCTGTCTGTTCAAGCATTTCAATGCCGGAAATATCTTTGGCCTGCACCACATGGATCTGATCCTCTTTATCGATAATGTATTCAATCTCACACTTGAAACCGAGATAGTCCTGAACCTCATTGGAGATTTCGATCAGACGGATGTTGTGGGGCGTCTGGGTGATGTAAGGGTCATTTTGAAGCTTGCCAACCTGGTTTTTGATGTACCCGAACTCCCAGCAATCACCAATCATCTTGGCCATCACGCTGGTGCCCTCTATCAGGGGCATGACGATGATGCCTGTGGCTTCTGAATCGATCTCCGGTGCATGATAAAACTTCTGCTGGCGTTTGACACTCAGGCGGCGCGTCGTCAGCGCCATTTTAATGATCCGTTTTCGTGCATATTTGATGCCGCCGATATCGGCATATGTCTGTATAGAATCAAACGTACCGCCCCGATAGAATTCCTCCATGGGATGGGCGCTTCGGGCCAAAATTTTGTAACTCTCCCGGTGTTTTTCGAGAAACACCTCGAGTTCCTCAAAATCTTCATTGTCAAAATTTTGGGCCGGCACATACAGAAAATCAGGAACGTTGAATTTCCCTTCCGTCAGCTGTGCCAGCAGCCGTGCTTTTTCAGGTATCTCTAATATCATGGGGACCCTAACATCTTGGAAATTCTAATCCATACCAAATGACACAAATTCGAATAATCAAAACAAACTGTATAGGATTGAACCGGCATATTTTATTTCTTGACGTTGCCTTCTCGGGAAGGTAAACTTCTGACTGAACACTCAGCCAAATACTAATTATATCATGGTATTGTCGAAATGTCTAAAAAAAAATGCTAACTTTCAGGAATGGATGAATGCTTAAAAAACTATTACCATTTTTAGCCTGGTTCGACCGCTATGATCTTGACATCGCTAAAAAAGATTTATTGGGAGGCGTTACCGTCGCGCTCGTTCTTATTCCACAATCCATGGCCTATGCGCAGCTGGCAGGCCTTCCCATACAGGCCGGTTTGTATGCTTCCCTGCTCCCTCCGATCATTGCCATCCTCTTTGGATCAAGCTGGCAGCTTGCCACGGGTCCGGTTGCCGTCGTCTCTTTGATGACTGCAGCCGCTCTGGAGCCGATTGCCACCACCGGGAGTCTGGGTTACATGTCCTATGCCCTGCTGCTGGCATTCATGGTCGGTCTTTTTCAGTTTTCATTGGGTATCCTGCGACTCGGTTTGATTATCAACCTGCTCTCGCATCCCGTAATCAACGGTTTTACCAATGCCGCCGCCATAATCATTGCCACATCCCAGCTCCCCAAGATGCTCGGGATACACATAGACAAGGGCGGCTACCATTATGAAACACTCATCCGGGTTGTAGAAACAGCTATCCAGTATACACACTGGCCGACACTCCTGATGGGTGTTTTAGCCTTTGTCATTATGGTTGTCACCAAGCGTCTTGACAGCCGATTGCCGGGTGTCCTGGTAGCTGTCATCGTAACAACCCTTATCTCATGGGCATTCCATTTCGAGCACAATATCAGCGTCAATATGTCGGCCATAAAACACGCCGAGACGGCCCATTTGATCGAAGAATTCAATCAAATAGGCCGGATGATTCCGGTTCTATCGGAACAACGTACCCTTCAGAAGAAAAAGCAGATGTCCGCTAAAAAGGAAAACGATATCTTTGCCATGCTGGATGCCCACAGAGAGGTGGACGGACTGACGATTCAAATCGATCAACTGAAATACCAGGTTCACCTCATCCGTACAAAAATCAGGAGCCTGTTGTTTGTCCAGACAATGCAGCCTGATGGCAGAATCAGTTTTTCTGAAAAGTCCGGATTTAGCCGGGACTTAACGCTGGACAGGCGGATCTATCGTATTCATGTCGGAAATGATACTATCGATCCAAATCAGGTCATCTTTATGGGTGGCGGTGAGGTTGTCGGTCACATTCCGAAAGGCATCCCATCGTTGAAGCCGGTACCATTCAACGCATCCATATTCAGCCACCTGCTGCCTTTTGCTGTTATCATTGCGCTACTCGGTTTTATGGAGGCCATCTCCATTGCTAAAGCAATGGCAGCAAAAACAGGCCAGCGACTCGACCCCAACCAGGAGTTGCTGGGACAAGGGCTGGCCAACATGGCAGGCTCCTTTTCCAGCGGATATCCGGTTTCCGGTTCCTTTTCCCGATCGGCGGTTAACCTTAAAGCAGGCGCTGTTACGGGTATGTCATCTGTTTTTTCCAGTTTTATCGTACTGGCATGTCTGCTGTTTTTTACACCCCTTCTCTACCATCTCCCGCAATCTGTACTGGCGGCGGTCATTATGATGGCGGTGGTCGGGCTGATCAACATCTCCGGCTTTGTCTATGCCTGGCGTGTCAAGCATCACGACGGCATCATTTCGGTGCTGACATTTCTGAGCACGCTCTTATTTGCACCGCATCTTGACAAGGGTATTTTCGTGGGTGTCGGTCTTTCTCTGGCAGTCTTTCTGTACAAATCCATGCGCCCCACCATGGCGTCTCTGTCCCTGAGCCCGGACAAAGGGTTGCACGATGCACTGGCCTTCGGGCTCAGAACGTGTCGATACATCGATGTCGTCCGCTTTGACGGACCCCTCTTTTTTGCCAATTCGAGTTATCTCGAAGAGCAGATCGCCCGTCATCGAAAAAACCAGCCCGATCTGAGACATATCCTCCTGGTATCGAACGGTATCAACGATATCGACGCTTCCGGGCAGGAAACATTGTCTCTTTTAATCGACAGGGCCAGGAGCGCCGGAATAGATATCTCCTTGAGCGGCGTCAACGATTCGGTCATGGCCGTGTTGGAACGCACCCACCTGGTTGCCAAGATCGGCAAAGATCATATTTTCCCCAATTTAGATTTGGCATTGCGTACCATTCATAAAAAAACGCACAATAACAGCGAAGAGGAAAACTGCCCTTTACAAACAGTGGTCTTCCGTACGTCGGAAACAGAGAAAACGGAACCTTGATTAATCGTTTTAAGTTTTAGGCAAGCCCCAAGCTACGAGCTATTAGCGACAATAAATTACGCACGAAGTGCAAATGACACTCGAAGAGTAAATAACAGCCGGAGGCGTAATATCGCGCGCAGGGCTATGACAGCCGAAGGCGAAATGTCGCACGAAGTGCAAAAGAGGGAGAAGAACCATGGCCATTATCAAACTATTCAGCGGCTCCCATTGCCTCAAGGATGAGGTGGTTCGAAATATCATAGAAACCACCGGTTATCAGGAAATAACGGATCAAGATGTCGTGCAGACATCTGCAAAGCATTCGGACATGTCGGAAACGAAATTATTTCGGGCTTTTTCGGCCAGGACATCCGTATTCAACAAATTCACCCGGGAAAAGGAAACCGCTGTGGCCCATTTAAAACTTGCCTTATCCAGCTTGTTGGATAAAAGTGAGTTTATCATCAGCGGTTATTCCGGACTGTTGTTACCTAGAAAAATCAGCCATGCGATGGGAGTTTGCCTGATTGCCGATTTAAAATCCAGAATTTCCAACGCTGTTGCGCGGGAATCGTTGTCTAAAAAGGAAGCTCAAAAATCAATCCGGCGTTCTGATGGAGATTGTGCCGGCTGGACGGCCCTGCTTTTCGATATATATGACCCATGGAACCCTTCACTCTATGACATGGTGATTCCGATGGACAAAAAGAAGCCCGAAGAAACGGCAAATAAGATCATTCAAAATGCAGCCAAGGACGTGGTTCGGGCAACTTCCGATTCAATTCAGGCCGTCATGGATTTCAGGCTTGCCGCAGAAGTTGAAGTTGCGCTGTCCCGGAACGGGCATCACTGCGGCGTAAACGCCGATGTTGGTGAAATCACATTGACCATCAACAGGCCGGTACTTGTTTTGAACCGGCTTCAGGAAGAGCTAAAGAGCATCGTTGAAAAAGTCCCGGGTGTTTCTGCCGTCAATACGGTTGTGGGAAAGTCGTTCCACCAATCCAGCATCTACCGCAAGCATGACTTTAAACTGCCATCGAAAGTACTGCTGGTGGATGATGAGCGCGAGTTTATCGAAACACTTTCAGAGAGGCTCCAGATCAGAGATATGGGCGCTGCCGTCGCCTTTGATGCCAAATCAGCCATGGACGTTGTTGCCCAGGACGAACCGGATGTAATGATTATCGATCTCAAAATGCCGGGAATCAATGGCATGGAGATGCTCAAGAGAATTAAACAGACCCGACCCAACATCGAAGTGATTGTTTTGACCGGCCATGGGTCCAGGGACGACCAGGAACAGTGTATGGCCATGGGAGCATTTGCCTATCTGCAAAAGCCGGTGGACATCGACGAACTTGGAGATGTCCTTAAGAAGGCCCATGCCAAAATCAACAACCGTTGGGACTAAACACCCTGGCATAGAGGACCCGGCACTGATTCAACCCTATAAGGGATTAATATTATGCACATTCAACTTATGATAAATTCTAAATCCGAATATCGAAATACGAAACAAATCCAAATATCAAATGCTCAAATGATTCAAACATAGTGCTTGTACTTGTATCTCCAAGGTCTTGTTTCGATCATTCGAATTTGGATCATTAGGTATTGTTTAGGATTTCGAATTTCGTGCTTCGGATTTAAGGAACTAACGACATCGGCATAGCCAAATATCTCTGACCTGGCCCAAAGGACCAGGTTTTTAAATGACGAAATAAATAAACCGGAGACCGACGGTGCTGGAAAAATTTAAACCGAAATTTTGGGATCATTTAGAATTTCTGGGAGACCCTCACAATCAATCCTATGGCTTACGCCGGAAATGGAAGCTCATGGTGACTCTCACGCTTATTGTCGCCCTTGTGCCGTTTTTAAGCCTATCCTTCGTCAGTTATCAATCCATACGAGAGGCGGCCCAATCCGAAGCCGTGGATCAGACACGACGACTGCTTGAAAACCTGCAGCAGGTTATCGTCTATCTTCTGTCCGAAGAGCAGGAGGCCATGGATTTGAAAACTGGAAAAGATTCCGCCGAAAAGAAGGCAGGGTCCGGAAAAGTGTCTCAGCTACTTTCAAAAATAGCCATCGGGAAAGGTGAATCGATCTTTATTGCCGACACCAACGACTTGTTGAAAAAGCTTGCCGGTTGTTGTGAAAGCATTCAACAAAAAATAGTCTCGTCCCTGTCCGAGAATGATGATGAAAGCCAGGTCTTCCAGATAAAAAACGATGTGGGACAACCGTTAATCGTCGGTCGTATCAAAATCCCCGAAACATCCCTGCTGCTGGTCATCATTCAGGATGAAGAATACCTGTTGGCAGGCTGGCACGCACCCTGGATCAAGCTGGCCGGCTTCTACGGTGTTGGCGTTCTGGTCATTCTGGCCATGGTCCTGGCAACCGCCACCTATGTTATCAACATGATCCACGTGGCAGATGAACAACGTATCATGGACCTGCATAAAATGGAGTACCACAACAAAATGACATCCATGGGAAGACTGTCCGCCGGCATCGCCCACGAAATCAACAACCCTCTGTCCATTATCAACGAAAAAATCGGTCTCATAAAAGATTTGCTGGTATACCAGCCCGACGATCTACCGGTGGCAAGACTCGTCACATTGCTGAGTGATGTGGCGGATCCCATCAAGCGCTGCGGCAATATCACCCACAGGCTGTTAAATTTCGGCCGGCATACCAAGACCTATTTTGAGCCGGTGGACCTTTCCCGGATTTTATATGATATTGTTGACCTACTTAAAAAGGAAGCCGAATTCAGAAATATCGACATTTATACGAAACTCCCGGAGCATCTTCCTGATATTACAAGTAACAAAGGCAACCTGGAGCAAATATTTCTCAACGTAATGAACAATGCGTTTACTGCCATGCAATCAGGCGGACGCCTTGACATAAATGTTAGTAATACGATCCCGGATCATGTGGCCATCTCATTCGAGGATACCGGGTGTGGCATACCGGAGAAGGATGTCCAATATGTTTTCGAACCCTTTTTCTCTTCCAAGAGCGCCGGGACAGGGACAGGGCTCGGGCTCTCTGTCACCTATGCGCTTGCAAAGGAACTGGGCGGAAGGATATCGGTTACCAGTACAGAGGGAATAGGCACCCGGTTTACCGTCGAGGTGCCCCTTGAACCACCACAAAAAGAAGATGGGGTAACCAGCGAGCTTCCTGAGATTTAAAATGGAGAATACAGATGGACAGAGATAACACCATCGTATGTAAGGAAACATTGCAGTATTTTGGGGCCATGCTCCCTTCACTTTCACACGAAGCAAAAAATATGTTGGCCATCATCAACGAAAATGCAGGTTTGATGAATGATTTCATCCTGATGGCCCAAAAAGGAAAAACACTCAACCTGGATCGACTCAGTTCCCTGTCCGCAACGATCAGAAAACAGGTTGTACGGCTAAACACGTTGATTACGGATGTCCGTCAAGCTGCCGATGGAATTGACAATAAAACGCAGGATATCTGCCTGGTCCACCATGCCAGGCAGGTGTCCGAATTGCTGTCAAAAAAGGCAGCCATGCGATCTATCCAGTTCGATGTGCATGCCATGGAAGAACCGATTCTCATTCACACACGACCGGTGCTGTTGCTCCACATAATGTGGGTCTGCCTCGACTACGCCATGCATGTCGGCGAACAGGGCCGGTGTATCGGATTGACCGTGGAAAAAAGGGCAGAAAACGCGGTTGTCCTCATGTCCGGGATCGACAAACTGATACCGGATTCCATCACCGCAATCATGCCTGATGAGCAACGCAACACCGTGCTATCGGCGCTGAATGCTGAACTGCTAATCGATGGAAATAAAAAAACGCTGCTGTTGAAAATAAGGAATCACCATGCCTGATTATGTACTAATAGTTGACGATGACGAAGATCTGATGGAAATCGTGTCGGAAAGGCTCAAAAGCAGAGATATGAATGTCGACACGGTGGGTAATGTCGAAGAAGCGTTGCTCTGGATAGCTAAGAAGCACTATGATGCCATCATTCTCGATTTTCTGATGCCCGGCATGGATGGCTTCGAAAGCATCCGGTCCATTAGAAAGCAGCAGCCTGACATACGGATCCTCCTTGTTACAGGCCATATGTTGGCTGACGACGGCCGTGAAGCTATTCGAATGGGTGCCGATGTTGTCCTTGAAAAACCGGCAGATCTGGAGGTCCTGGCAAAATCGATTCGGCCTTTCGAATAATAAACAAATAGTCCCTTGACTTCCAAAATTTATTCATTATATTACCGAAAGCCAAAAAAAAGGGCACTCATGGTTGTCAGCATGGGTTGCCCTTATTTATTGTCGCCAACGTTGAGCGTTTCATTTTTTTGAAGCAGTAACTTAGGTGTCGAAAAAGGAGTTCCCCTATGTATTTTGAAGCCGTATTCAACCCCTCGGAAAACCTGGAGTACAGTACAGATGCCCATAGTCTGGCCGGAAAAAAAATAGCCGTACAAGCCGGCTGGGTTATCAAGGAAGGCCAGTTCAAAGATCAGGAATGTTACTATATTCCGAATTCCACCATCGGCCTGATCCCTGTTTGCGACCTGGAGGAATTGAAACCACTCCCCTTTATCAAGTGGAGAGACCTGCTCAGTGAACTGGGGTTTTAAGTATTGAGCTGTAAGCTATAAGCAGACTGACGGTAACAGATTGAAGATTATGGCTGATACCAACGGTCTATAATCTAATAAGAATCTAAATTGAACGATTGTCGAGATGGCCGTAGCTACAAGAAAGATGCCATTTCGCTATAGCTCTCTATGCGGCATGGCATCTGACGCCGTAGATGCGGTGATATCGGCAATCCCAAAGGGTTTCAAATTTAAAAATGTAAATAGCTCCACTCTTCCGATAATTTTTCTGAATCAAATATTTTTTAAATTTTAAACGTTCACTTTAGAGCGGAAATACCGCTCCCTTATCCGCACTGCTCACGTTCGCAGCGTACCTCGCCAAATACCCGGTCTTCTTTTTCAGCTCAAATGGTGGCAGATGTTCAAGTCTCGTCTGAATCTCTTCTGCATCCAATTGAATATTTAATGTGTTGCCGGGAATATCGATGTCGATGGTATCACCGTCTTGAATAATGGCGATGGGACCTCCGGACGCTGCTTCCGGAGACACATGCCCGATGGCTGCGCCCCTGGTGGCCCCGGAAAACCTGCCATCCGTGATCAGCGCCACATCTCGATCGAGCCCCATACCGGCAAGGGCTGACGTGGGAGACAACATCTCCCGCATACCCGGCCCCCCTTTGGGCCCTTCGTACCGGATGACAAGTACTTCCCCCTTTTGAATCTTACCGGCCATGATGGCTTCAAACGCTTCGTCTTCGGAATGAAAGACCCTTGCAGGGCCCGAGTGTCTGAGCATCTCATCGGCCACAGCCACCTGTTTTACGATAGCACCGTCAGGGGCAATGTTCCCCTTTAGTACGGCAAGACCGCCTTTGGCGTGTACCGGGGCATCGACGGGTCGAATCACAGATTCATCCTTGGTTCCGGCCTTGATGGCCGCCAGCATTCCGCCCATGGGTTTGCCGGAAACCGTCATTTCCTGCTGGTTGACAAGGTTCTTTTTCATCAACTCCGCCATGATGGCCGGAACTCCACCGGCATGATAGAGATCCACCACGTGATGGGGACCGGCCGGTGCTATGGAAGTGAGATGCGGAACCATCTCCGCAAATCGACTGAAGTCGCCCAAATGGATGTCGACACCCGCATAGTAGGCGATGGCGGTAATGTGCAGGACTGAATTCGTAGATCCTCCCAGGGCCATGTCCACCGCAATCATATTTTCAAAAGCCCCTTTCGTCATAATGTTCCTGGGGGTAATGCCTTGTCTTGCCAGGTTCACCGCGTGATAACCGGTCTCTTTTGCCAGCCAGATACGTTCGGAATAAACTGCCGGTATGCTGCCGTTCAAGGGAAGTGCCATGCCCAGAGCTTCAGAGAGGTTCGCCATGGTATTGGCCGTAAACATGCCGGAGCAGGAACCTGCGCCCGGACAGGCGTTGCATTCAAACACACTCAGGTCGCTTTCGCTGATACTCCCGCTCTTCAATCGCCCCACGGCCTCGAACACCTTGTCCAACCCGACGTCACGTCCATGAACCTTTCCAGGCAGCATGGGGCCGCCGGCGATAAAGATGGACGGAATGTCAAGCCTGGCTGCCCCGATCAGCATTCCCGGAATTATTTTATCGCAGGAAGCCATGAGAACCAGCCCATCAAAGGGATGGGCCATGGCCATGATTTCAATGGAATCTGCAATCAGTTCCCTGCTGGGAAGCGAATACTTCATGCCGTCATGATTCATGGCGATACCGTCACAGACACCAATTGTGTTGAAGACAACCGGCGTACCTCCCGCCGCATAGACACCCGCCTTCACCGCATCTGAAAGTTTGTCCAGGTGTGTATGGCCGGGAATGATTTCATTGAAAGAATTGGCAATCCCGATGATGGGATTCTGCAACTCCCGGTCGGTAAACCCGCCCGCTCTCAAGAGAGACCGGTGCGGCGCCCGCTCCGCCCCCTGGATCATGAGGTCGCTTCTCTTCTGCATGATAGATATCTCCTGTGTCATGATGATACTCTCAATATATCGGTCATAGTTATTGATCCTGCCAAGAAAGTCAACAAACTCAAATATCAATCAATGACGACTAAATTTCTGGAGCCGCTGGAAGATCAAGGTCTGTATCATTGATATGGTTAAAAAAGTTGGATAAGGTTTTTTGGGCGATAATGACGGTAACCTCTACTGCCTGGGTATCCGAATATCCAGCATTCTTGAATGCTTCAATATCGCTGTCGCCGACATAACCCTTAGTCTCGAGAATTTGTAATATATACTTGATCAGCGCAGCATGTTTAGGGTCATTCGCGTTTCCTTTGCGAATGTCTACAATATCTTTACTCGTTAGCCCCTGTCCCGATAAACTACCGGTATGTGCAGCCAGTCAGTAACGGCAATTGTTATATTGGCTGACCACAATCCTAACGATATCCTGCTCGACAGGGGTGAAGCTACCATTGGATATCATCTCGTCAAGCTTCAAATAGGCATCTAAGACGACGCTGCTATTCGCCATGCCTTTAAATATATTCGGTACCATGCCAAATTTGGACTTTATTGCATCATAGGTTTTTTTCGTATGTTCATCTGCTTTTTCTTCTGTAATAACGGGTAATCTTGCCATTATAATACTCCTTATAATAAATGGTTGATGTTGCTTTTTATGGGATTGTTGCAGCATTTGCGAAATTGCTGAGTGCGTTTTCAATTTTTTGAATGACTTCGACACATTCTTTGATTTCATGTCGTTTTGCCAGGTATTTCGGATCATTATACGAAAACCATACCTGCCCTGTATCATCTTCCCAGATGAGGGCTTTTTGGGGAAGATCGATAGCCACACTTTGCCTGCACATCATCAGCGGAGTGCCCACCATTGGATTGCCAAAAATAACCACTTCGGTGGGACGCAAACTTTTCCCCACTTTTTGAGCACCTTCCGTATGATTTATCCTAATAAATACGGTCATTCCTTTTTCTCTCAAGGTATTTTCGAGACGGTCAGCAGTCGTTTTTACATCATGAAAGCTTTTTATGCTGATAATGCCACTATCAGCATAAGCTATTGATGCGAAGAGTAATATTCCAACAAGGCAGTAAAATATCTGTCGCATGGTTGAGCCTCCTTTATAAAATTAAAGCAAAATTATAACAAACACAATGAAAAGTACCACAACGTGGCTCTTTTCTAACGTTCTGTATTTTTTTCTGTTTGTCAAGAGTTATGGACCATTAGCAGGTAAGTGGCATCAGGATTGTCGTTCAAAAAATGAATTCAATTATTGGCAACTGTTACGTGACGGATTACACTAAATGGCATGATAAAAACATTTGCCAATAAAGAAACTCAAAACCTATTCAATATCAATCAATGGCTAAAGCCCTGGGTGTATCTCGCCAGACAATTAATGAAATTTTAAGAGAACGACGTTCTATAACACCTTCTATGTCGTTGAGGTTGTCTCGTCTTTTTGGCAATTCTCCAGTATTCTGGCTTAATGTGCAACATGCTTGGGACTTGTGGGATTCAGAAAAGCGTTTCAAAAATGAGCTCGAACAAATTCAGCCTTTAAATGCCGCTTAGTTGTGGAATCACCCCAAAATAGACAATCGAAGCACAGTTAAGGCTTCTCAGATTATGTCAACCAATTGATACCAAAGACAATTCAACCTTGTGTTACAGTATCTCAACTTGAGTGCTATCACCGAGCTTGATCTAATCTCTAATTTTTCGTTAAACTCAATATTCATAGGTTACTTTTGGCAATCCTAATAGGAAATCTTTTGATATTTAGTCAATGCGAGGAAATGATAACATCAAAACACAACTTTTCCATAATTTGGTCTGTTGCATTTCCAAAAATGTTATCATAGGCTTTCCTGCATCGGTCAATATTCGAAGGCTTCTTTTGGGAGTCCAACTTGGCAATAGCTTCAATTTAACTCAGCACAAAGGAGACTAAATGAATAAAAACGATATTCTAAATGTATTCAAATTCAGGCATGCCTGCAAGGAGTTCAATCCGGATAAGAAAATCAACGATGAGGATTTCAATTTTATCATGGAAACTGCGCGCTTATCTCCAAGTTCTTTTGGAATTGAACCTTGGGAGTTTCTGATTATCCAAAACCCTGAAATAAGAGAAAAAATAAAAGCCTATACTTGGGGAGGACAAAAACAAATTCCGACCTGCAGTCACCTTGTCGTATGTCTCGTGAAAAAATCCTATTTTATGAAGTACAACTCGGATTATGTTGAATACTTCATGAGAGATATTCAAAAAAACACTGATGAGATGTACGAATTGAGAAGCAAATTATTAAAGAAGTTCCAAGAATCTGATTTTGCTCTTCTTGATAGTGACCGAGCACTATTCGACTGGTCGTGTAAGCAAACTTATATCGCTCTGGGAAATATGTTGACATCCGCCGCGATGATCGGGATAGACAGCTGCCCTATTGAAGGCTTTCAAAAAAAAGAAGTTGAAGAAGGTCTCGCTCTGTCCTGTAAAATAGATATAGAGAAATATGGTGTCTCCTATATGGTGGCTTTTGGTTATCGAATATACCCACAAAAAACTAAAACCCGACAAGAGGCGAAAGATATCATCCATTGGGTTTAATCGTTCCCAAATCTTACAAAAAATGTAAAAATGAGATATTTGTCGAAACGGGTTCCCCTCGTGATAACACGAAAACACAACTTGGCTAAAAAGTCTTCAGTGGTGATGTGCTATGGTATCTGCAATTATCGTGGGATACCGATGAGTTGGAGACATCACCACCGGCAATGAAGACGTGTGTCTAAAATTTAAACACTATCTGTACTTTTAACAAAACCGTAATCTCTTTCAACTTTACTTATCCGTGTTTTAAATTCCGCATACCAAACGTCCTTACCCCTTCGTTGGGCCAAAATATGTTCAGCATTTTGTTTCCACGCCTTTATTGACTCTAAATCTGTCCAATATGACACTGTAATACCCACACTCTCCCTTGCCGATTCAGCACCAAGAAAGCCGGGTTGCTTTGATGCAAGTTCAACCATTTTATCTGCCATTTCTCCATAACCATTGTCGCCCTCTGTACGATGAGATGTGAATATTACAGCGTAGTATGGAGGATCTGGAGTTTTTGCAATTTCTGACATAATTAAAGTATTCCTATTGTGAAATGATCGAGATGTCACCAACTGGCACTGAAGACTTATGCCAGAAGTCTTCAATTTATCTTGATCTTAAGACCCACTATATATGGTATCACAGCTTTTTAGGTGTTCCCCGTTCCGATGATGTGTTGGAGATAGCACCACCGGCACTGAAGACTTATGCCAGTAATCGTTCATTTATGGTGATATGGGAAGACCCAAGATGTTGTATATGGCCTTAATTACCATTTTATTGCCTCTTTAGTCTTTTTGGCCTCTAACATAATCTCACTCCACAGTCGGTCGGCATGCAATTTAACAAGAGACTTAGGAAGCTTGTCACAACGAGAATTATAATAATCGTTGAAAGAACCCAAAATTTGTTGTTCTTTTGCAGAAAAGGCTTGTTTGTATTGCCATGAATCTGGATGATAATTGTCATCAAACCACATACAAATTAACTCTGCTGGCACATCTGCAATTGGGACGAACTGTTCGTACTTGATCTGCTTTTCCTTAGAAGCAATCAATTCAAGAACCCCCTTTATGCAACTTCGAATTGGATTCATAGGTATTGTTCAAGCATTTTTATCAAGTACATTATTGATGGATTTCAAGCAATATTGAAGACTACGCTCATTAGCTTCCATAATTTGTAGGCCATTCCTCTATTTCTGAATACTTATCAATATATTCTTTTTCATCCGTCCTAATCAGACCAGTACAATCTAATTTGCAGGATATGAAGTCTTTAGTTGGACGCGCCCATATTGTTGTTTTGTCCCGCTGACCTTTATGCCTTTCAGTCTCGAATTTCACATATAGCTGAGCCTTCTCAATAATAGATAGTGGGATATTGTTGGTTTTAAAATCATCAATCATCCAAGAATTTAGTACGGTAGCAATCGAGAGTGGCTTAATTCCTTTGCCATCGTGAAAACACTCACCAGACAGAATGTCAATTACAATTTTTCCCTTCTGAAGTTCTGTAATGGCTTTATAATCTTGTAATAGTTGCCATCCACAAAACATGTGGCAAAATATAAATGCATGATGATTTAAGCGTTTATTTCTCATTTTACACTGCACAACGTTGAGCGTGAGCAGCTGCCCTATTCTACATTTTCAATTTCATCTGGCCATCCTAAAGCAGCAAACTTTTCTCGACAGTAGACGGCCAATTTATTATCTATGCCTATTCGAATCAGAGTATACCCATAAATCGTCCCAAAATCTTTACTGTGCAAAGTTCTATCGCAATCGTATATCACACCATCTTCAGAAATAATTGTGTATGCTTTACCATATACATCTTGCAACTCCAGTGAATTTGCAACTTCAACAAGAGATTGGTATCTTTCGAGCCGCAATTTATCGTTTTGGATTTTTTCTATTACGTATATCATTCGCATTCAAACATAAAGTAGAGCTTACCTATTGGTTGTGAATCTAAAGATTTCAAATCTGAACTGTAAGTATCAATACAAGAAAATTAAACATATTTAACAATCATTACCTAATAGACACACTCAACATATTGTGGTCGGGAAAATCACACCGAAACTGAAGACTACGCTAATAAGTCTTCAAACCGAAACCTGTGATACATGGAGAACATGGCCGGTTTCAGGAGCATCAAAAAACCTGTGATACTTGAGATTCCCACAATAATAATTTCCACGCCCACCGGTAAAGATATCCCATTT